>NZ_JBLWVF010000015.1:0-84933 GCF_048268605.1 Primorskyibacter flagellatus | reverse complement strand
GGCCCAGGGCTGGCTAGACAACACCGAGGTTCGTTTCGGAGTCGAAAACATCCTCGATACCGATTATGTCGGCCACCTCTCATCCCCAACCCGCAAAGCCCCGGGAAGAACACTCAAAGTCGCCCTGACAAAATCGTTCTGAAGACCATGGCCGGAGCAACTGCTCCGGCCATCTTTGCCCTGCGGTAATGCACAACTCAACCCCAACCCAAACTTCCCCGGATCCAAAACCAAATACATCTGTTGAAGCGGCGTTACCTGAACGCACCATCCTGCCTGCGCATCTAAAACTTGACATTTTCAGGCCACGCTTTGATTGAAGACTGCAACGATCGGTCGAAATCGAAGAAAGGGAAGCTGTGCGTTTTCTCGCTGGCATAGCCGCAATTATCTGCGCCGTTAATCTGATCATAGGCAAGACATTCGCGTGGCTGTCTCTGGCCATCGTTGTCGTATGCTTCACCGTGGTCGTGCAGCGTTACCTTTTCGCCATCAGTTACGTCTGGATGCAAGATCTTTATATCTGGCTGAACGGGGCGATGTTTACAGCCGTGGCCGGTTTTGCGCTGCTGCGCGACGATCACGTCCGCGTCGACATATTCTATCGTCCGGCCCGCATGCGAACGCGGGCATTGACCGACCTGATCGGTGTGTTCCTGTTTCTGCTGCCTTTTACCTGGGTCGTTTACCAATATTCCATGCCCTTTGTGCAGCGTGCCTGGAGCTATCACGAAGCGTCGGCAAATGTCGGCGGGATGCCGGGCCTCTATATCCTGAAATCGTTCATCATCGGGTTTGCCGCCCTGATCGCGCTGCAAGGTCTGGCGATGGCCATACGGTCGGTTCTGGTCTTGAGCGGCAATGCCCATCTGGTCCCGAAGTCAATTGAATACAGGGCTGACGCGAAAGTGCCTGAACTCCCGAAGGGGGCCGCTTGATGGATCCGGTGATGATTGGCGAGATTCTCGCCGCGCTGATGTTTTTCGGCGTGATCGGCTTTTTGCTTCTGGGCTTTCCGGTAGCTTTCACTTTGGCAGGGGTTTCGCTGTTGTTCGGCAGCGTCGGGATAGCTTACGGCGTTTTCGATCCGTCAAATTTCGGTTCGCTACCAAACCGCTATATCGGCTTTATGACGAATGAAGTCCTTGTCGCTGTGCCTTTGTTCATTTTCATGGGGGTGATGCTGGAACGCAGCCAGATTGCCGAACAGCTTTTGCTGACCATGGGCAAGCTTTTCGGAAACATGCGCGGAGGACTGGGGATCTCTGTGGTGCTGGTCGGGGCTATGCTGGCGGCCTCGACGGGGGTTGTGGGGGCCACGGTGGTCACGATGGGCCTGATTTCACTGCCCGCGATGCTGCGCGCCGGATATAATCCGAAACTTGCCACCGGCGTGATATGTGCCAGCGGCACTTTGGGCCAGATCATCCCGCCCTCGACCGTGTTGATCTTCATGGGCGACATGCTGTCCGGCATCAACAGTCAGGTGCAGATGGCCAAGGGCAATTTTGCGCCCACGCCGGTTTCGGTCGGTGATCTGTTTGCCGGTGCGTTGCTGCCCGGAATGCTGCTGGTGTCGCTGTATCTGGCTTATGTTCTGTTCAAAGCTGTGACCGATCCATCGTCTTGCCCGGCAACCCCGGTTCCGGCCGAAGAAAAGGGTGGGCTGCTGCGCGAAGTTTTAGTCGCACTCGTGCCACCGCTTTTGCTGATCCTCGCGGTTCTCGGTTCGATCCTTGGCGGTATCGCCACTCCGACAGAGGCCGCATCTGTGGGTGCCGTGGGTGCGATGGTCCTTGCGGCCCTGCGCTGGCGGCTGTCCTTCACGATATTGCGGGAAACGATGATTTCTACCGCCACGATCACCAGCATGGTTTTCGTGATCCTGCTGGGCGCCTCGGTCTTTTCGGTGGTGTTCAGGATGATGGGCGGGGACAACCTTGTGCATGAGTTCCTCAGCAATCTGCCGGGCGGGACAATGGCCGCAGTTGCGGTTGTGATGCTGATCATGTTCTTCCTGGGGTTCATCCTGGACACGTTCGAGATCATCTTCATCGTGATTCCGATCACCGCACCGGTGCTTTTGGCGCTGGACGTCGATCCGGTGTGGCTGGGCGTGATCGTAGGCGTGAACCTGCAAACCTCTTTCCTGACGCCGCCCTTCGGCTTTGCACTGTTCTATCTGCGCGGTGTGGCCCCCGCCGAGCTGCCGACCAGCGCGATCTACAAGGGCATTCTTCCGTTTGTGATGCTTCAGGTCGTGGCAATCGCAATCCTGTTTGCGTTTCCTGAAATTGTCACCTGGTTGCCGCGATTGATCGCGGGCTAGGCTGGCAGAACAGAAAAACGCCCGGTGGAGACACCGGGCGTTTTCATTTTGCGGTATTGCAGTGATCAGTACTTGAGGTACTTTTCGCGTGCCATCACATAAGGCGCGTCGATGTTTTCTGTCCGTGTCCGCACCAGGTTCAGCGCCTCGATGAAGCTTTCCGTGGTTTTCTTCACCAGCGGATCATCGCTGTTGCGCAGTTCCTCGACAACCTCGACCGACGCTTTGGCACCCGCTTCCATGATGTCGTCAGGGAAGTTGCGCACGATCACACCATGGTCATCAACCAGAGTTTTCAGCGCACGCGGATCGTTGGCGATGAAGTCAGAAGCAACCTGTTCGTACTCCGCCTGGCTGACATCACGGATGATCGCCTGCAAGTCGTCCGGCAGCTCCTGATACTTCTTCTTGTCCACGACAAGCTCTGTCGCCAGACCGGATTCAACGAAGGACGGCATGTAATAATTCTTGGCAACCTGGTGGAAGCCTAGCGCCAGATCGTTGTAGGGTCCCACAAATTCCGCGGCGTCCAGCGTGCCCGATTGCAATGCCTGGAAAATCTCGCCCGCGGCCATATTGGTCACCGTTGCGCCCAATTTTTCCCAGACACGGCCACCCAAACCCGGCGTCCGGAACCGGACACCTTTAACGTCTTCGACGCTTTTCAGTTCTTCGCGGAACCAACCACCCGTCTGGGTGCCCGTGTTGCCCGACAAGAAGCCCTGAACACCGAACTGGTCATAGATCTCGTCCCAGATCTCTTGCCCACCCAAGTAGCGAACCCACGCAGTCAATTCGGGTGTCGTCATCCCGTATGGCACGCCGGTGAAAAACGACAGGGCCGGTGATTTGTTCTGCCAGTAATAGGCCGCACCGTGGCTCATTTCGGCGGTACCGTCGATGACGGCGTCCAGGGATTGCAGCGGCGGAACCAGCTCGCCTGCCGAAAAAACCTGAATGGTCAGCCGCCCGCCCGACGCCGCGGTGATACGATCCGCCATACGTTGCGCACCAACGCCCAGTCCAGGGAAATTCTTTGGCCAGGTTGTGACCATACGCCAAGTGATGTTCCCTTGGGCAACAGCCGGTGCGGCAAGGGTTGTCGCGGCTGCGCCCGCGCCCAGAACACCTGCCTTGCGAATGAAAGAACGACGATCCATTATGTTTCCTCCCGAGATCGAGCATTTTTTTAAAAGCGCGCCTGCCGACCTGACAGAGGCACCCCGTAGAACAGATAATCCTCGGTCGGCAAGAATGTCCATGACCTGAACATGGATTGAAGCGTCAGTTTTACAGACTTCCACAAATAGCCAAAACCGTCAGCAAAGGAGTCCATGAGACGGTACGGCACCCAATCGGCGTTGCCCTGGGTCGCCGATATTTTCGCGTGCTCAGCTTTCCTTGCGTCCGGATGTCACGCCAATTGCGGTTTTTGTCTGCGGTGTTGCGCTCGACGGGCCGACCGGAAAAGCGCTTTTGCTGAGAATTTCACCGCTCTCATCGACGACCAGACGAAAGGCGCGGCCTTCGTGGCGAAACGTCAATCGCCAACGACCGGCATCCGCGTCGGCCCCTGCTTCGCACAGAGATGTAATCTGACCATCTTGCATGCGGGTACGGATCTCTTCGGGCGGCAGATCAAACGCTTTGGACAGGACTTCCGCGTCCACGATGAACTGATCGCCGCTCCGCTCGACCTTGGTCATCACTTGTCTCGCCAGAAATCATTGGCGGCGGCCACGGTGGCGAAATGCGTCGCGACCACTTGACTGGCCGCGATCAGCGCGTCGGAATCCTCGGCATAAACCGGGCGCAACCTGTCGCGGACCTCTGCATCCGGTTGTGTCAGCTTGACCGCCACCCGCGAGAGTTTGACGGCAAGATCATAGCCTTCTTCGGGCGTCGCGGTCTTCAGTGTCGGCAGCCAGCTTGTCATCGGTTTTTCCTTCCGTATCAGGTGGGTCTTCTGTGCGTATGACGCGCCATGCGGCACCCTCGGGATCATCGAACTGGTCGTTCCACAACGCCCAGAAAAAGGCAGCAAGGCCCATCAAGCCCAAGCTGATCGACAAGGGTATAAGCAGCATCAGGCTCATGTCCCCTCTCCGGCAATCGCCTGATAGGCGTGCCATGTGCCGTGTCCCAGAACCGGAAAGACAACGATCAACCCGATCAGTCCCGTCACAAGCGACAGCGCCAGACCAAGCGCAACGATAAGACCCCAGCCCAGCATCGGGCGAAGATTCTGAAGGGTCATGACAAAGCTCTGACCAATCGCGGTCAGCGCATCGGTTCTGCGCGACACCAGCATCGGAATGGAAAATACGCTGATCGCAAAGGCAAAACCTGCGAACAACGCTCCGACGAAAGAGCCGGTGACGATCAGCGCCCAGCCTCGAAACGTGGTGAAGGCGTTGGCAAGCGCATCCGCCGCGCCGGGGAAGGGTTTCAGCCCGAAAAACAACGCATAAAGCAGGTCAGCTGCTCGAAGCCAGAACAGGATGAGCAGACCCAGCATCAATCCCGCATAGGCCAACTGCCCCCCCGAGGCCGGACGAAATACCACCATGGTGGAAAAGTCCGCCCGTTCCCCCTGCGTCTGTCGGCGGCTTTTTTCATAAAGTCCGATGGCCAGAAACGGGCCAACAATAAGAAACCCCGCGATTGCAGGCAGCGCCAGATACAGTAGCTGACTGGCGTACAGGGCCCAGAGGACGGCATAGGAAATCAGCGTCAGGATCAGCCCGTAGGCAAGGCTGGACACAGGAGCCATCCGCAGGTCACGCCAGCCCTTTGCCAACCAGTCCATAGCAGCGGATTCCGGCAGGTTGCGCGCATAGGGCGATGCAGGGCGGTCCGGCTTGCGGACGGTTGGTAGTGGTTCCAGCATCGCTGTCTCCTTTTCAGCAGGCGCGCTTGGCAGGCATCATTCCTGCGGCTTCGCGGCATTCGGGTTGCGATCGCAGGGCAACGGTCAAAAGATGCGCATTCGCTCCAATGAACAGCGTCACGGCCGTCAGCGACGCCCCGATTGCCAGCCATTTTTGCGCAGATCGTGTCATTGCGGATCACCGGCATCGTCGCCAAGCCGCGCGACATAGACGGTCAGAAGGTTGATCTCGGCCTCGGACAACCGGCCGGACCACGCGGGCATCACACCCATACGGCCCTGTTTCAGCGTTGCCATGACCGTGTCCACATCCTGCCCGTAAATCACGGATGTGTCGGTCAATGAGGGCGCGCCGATCTCAAGGCCCCCTTCACCGGCTTCACCATGGCAGGAACTACAGTTTTCGGTGAACAGGATGCCAGCCGGGCTTTCGAGATCGACAGAGCCGTCCGGCAAATCTGCAACAAATTGCGCAAGCGATGCGCGTTCTGACCGGTCCATCCAGTCAAAGGCAGGCATTTCCGCGTAGCGCGTATCGGGGTCTTCGGTGTTGATCCCGTGATGAAGCGTCAGGGCGATCTCCTCGGGATCGCCGCTCCACAACCAGGCATTATCGGTAAGGGCCGGGAATCCGGGCCCGCCTTCCCCGTTGGTCCCGTGGCAGGCCGCACAATTATCCGCAAACAACCGCGAGGCGGCAGGCATTGCGACGGCCATCAAGGCATCGTCGGATTGCAGAGCAGCGAACTCTGCGCTTTCAAAGCGCGACATCCAGTTCTGGCGATTGTCGGTAAGGTTTTGATAGCCCTCAATCGCCTGCTCGCCTTGGTCCAGCCCCAGAAGTCCGGGCGTATAGCTGTTGCCGGTCGGCCATGCGGGAAGAAGGATCCACGCAATCACTGCGTAAACGTGGGTTACGATCAGCGCCCAGATCACGATTTTCGGAAATGCCGTGTTCAGTTCGGTGATGCCGCCCCAATCGTGGCCGGTGGTATCGTAGCCGCTGACGGGATCAATCGCGCGCTCACCAGTCTTGGGATCGGCACCGGGCAGTTCTTTGGGATCGGTGGTATTACTCATCGCTGCGCTGCTCCTTCAAAATGGAACGCGCCGCCCTGTCATGCGCCGCGCGGCGCGACGGGTTGTAAGCGCGAATGACAACGATCACGAAAAACCCCATCAGCCAGATCAGGCCGGCGGTCTTGGACAGGTACACAAGCGTATCATGGGTCATTGTCCACCCTCCGTCAGGATTTGATAGGGCGCGTCTGTCAACGTGCCAAGCGACTGCAAATAGGCCACAACCGCATCCATCTCTGTCAGGCGGGACGGATCGCCGTCAAAGTCGCGGGCTGCGGGCCGTTCGCCGTAGCGTTCGACAAATCCGTCCATCGCGTCGCTGTCGGGACGGCTTTGCGCTGCGGCATCAGCGGCGGCTGCCGCGATCATCGCCTCGTCGTATGGCACGCCCAGCTTGGCCAGCGTGGCAAGTGAGGGGGACAACAGTTCCGTATCGAGTGACCGTGTGAGCCATGGATAGGACGGCATGATAGAGGCCGGGACGACGTCGCGCGGATTGATCAGATGCGCCACATGCCAGGCATCGGAGTATTTTTCGCCCAGACGGGCCAGATCCGGGCCGGTCCGCTTTGACCCCCACAGCATCGGATGGTCATATGCGCTCTCGGACGCCAGCGAATAGGGGCCGTAGCGGTCCAGCTCATCTGCAAGGCTGCGCACCATCTGGCTGTGACAGGCATAGCACCCTTCGCGGATATAGATTTCGCGACCGGCCAGTTCCAACGGCGTGTGCGGGCGCAGATCATCGGGCAACTCAACCGTCTCGTCGATGGTGAAGAGCGGCGCGATCTCGACGATTCCGCCGACAGATGCGGCAAGGATGATCGCCGCGACCAGTCCCATGGAGATCTTTTCGAGATTGTAATGCAGTTTCAACATGGGTTCACTCCGCCGGTTGCGCGACTAGTGGGCGGTCGGTGGCATGTCCCACCGCTCTGCGCATCGTGACACGGCAATTCCAGGCGCAGATCACCGCCCCTGCCAGAAACAGCCCGCCGCCGATTGTGCGCAGCAGGTAATAGGGTGCCATTGCCTCGACCGATTCAACAAAGCTGTAGGACAGCGCGCCGTTTTCCTCGTAGGCGCGCCACATCAGCCCTTGGGTGATGCCCGCGTTCCACATCGAGATGACGTAGACAAGCGTGCCCGACACGGCCAGCCAGAAATGCCATTCCACTGCACTCGCCGACGCCATGTCAGTCTTGCCGCTCAGCTGCGGGACGATGGTGTAGATCGCGCCAAAGACGATCATCGCGACCCATCCCAACGTGCCGGAATGCACATGGCCCACCGTCCAGTCCGTATAGTGCGACAGCGAATTGACCGGGCGAATGGCCAGGAACGATCCCTCGAATGTCGAAAGCCCGTAGAACACCGCCGCCACGAACATGAACCGCAAGGTCGCGTCGTCGCGCACCTTGTGCCAGGCCCCGTTGAGGGTGGCGATGGCATTGCCGGCCGATGCCCAGCTTGGCACCAGCAGCATGATCGAGAAGGTCATGCCCAGTGTCTGGGCCCAGAACGGCAGCGCCGTGTAGTGCAGATGGTGCGACCCGACCCAGATGTAGAAGAACACGATCCCCCAGAAGCTGACAATCGACAGCCGATAGGACCAGATCGGGCGTCCCGAACGGACCGGCAGGAAGTAGTAGAGCATCCCGAGGAACCCTGATGTCAGGAAAAAGGCGACGGCGTTGTGCCCGTACCACCACTGCACCATCGCATCCTGCACGCCGGCCCAGATAGGAAAGCTCTCTGCCGAGGTCCACTGCACCGGGAGTGCAAGATTGTTGACAATGTGCAGCATCGCCACGACCAGAATAAAGGCCAGATAGTACCAGTTGGCGACGTAGATATGCGGCTCGTTCCGGCGGGCGAGCGTCCGCAGGTACAGCACGAAATATGTTACCCAGATCACCACCAGCCATATGTCGGCATACCATTCGGCCTCGGCATATTCCTTGGATTGGGTTGATCCCAACATGTATCCGGTGACGGCCCAGACGCAGAACAGGTTATAGCCGATCAGCACGGCCCAGGGGCTGACGGAGTCGGCCAGCCGCGCGCGGGATGTGCGTTGCAAAACGTGGAAGGACGTGGCGATCAACGCGTTGCCGCCAAACCCGAAGATGATGCCGGTCGTGTGGACGGGTCGCAGCCTGCCAAAGCTGGTCGCGGGCCAGGCCGGCGTGCCTTCGGGCCAGTAGAGCAAGGCCGCAACCCAGACACCGACAGCCATCCCGATCATCGCCCAGATAAGCGTCATCGAAATGCCGAAACGGGTGGGCGCGTCGTAATAGCGGCTCAGCCGGTCGGCTGGCGCTTCGGCCTCGTAAAGCGATCCGCCAAGGATGAACACCAGTCCCAAACCAAGTGCGAGCGCCATGAAGCCATGCAACGACATGACCCCGTGGCCCGCCGCCGCTGCCATGACAAGGCCCATCAAGGCCAGCAGGATAGAGATCAGCAGACCAATTCGGCGTTCTGCTACTGTAAGCGATGCAGTCATGTTGTCCTGCCCTTTTCAGTCATGCCGCTGCCCGGACAGGCAGCGCAATATCGCGAAGTGTGGATTTGTTCAGATCCTCGATGAACCGGTTCTCTGCGTGGCGCAGCCGGGCTCTCAACCGGCAACAGCCGTTTATCGTGCAGTCGCCCCCGTCCGGTGCAAAGCATTCTACCAGCGCCTGACCTTCTTCAAGTAGTGTCACGACATCTCCCAACCGCACTTCGGAAGGGCTGCGCCGCAAGACAGCCCCGCCATGCGCGCCGCGCCGGGTTTCGACGATGCCGCCATGGGCAAGCCGCTGCATGATCTTTGCCAGATGGTTGCGCGACAGGTTGAATTCTTCGGCCAGATCGGCGGTCGAGAACGCCTGATCGGGAGCACTTGCCATCCGCATCAGCATACGAAGCCCATAGTCAGTGAAGGAGGTGAATCTCATGTCATCCCGCTTTACCAAATAGGTATTTACAATACCAGATTAGCAGATGTAGCATCCGGTACAAGTTCAAATCGTGGAGGATCGTATGTCATCCGCCGAACCTGAGACTATACCCGCCCGACCGCCGCTGACTACCGCGATCTTGGCGCAGCGGGGCTTGTATGATGCCAAGCTGACAGATCTTATGCAGAAATTCCATATCAACATGCGCGAAGACTTTGTTTTTGGCCCGATCTTCGCGGACCGGGGTGCAGACTGGAACGCGCATCTGTCGCGGATGGTTCTCGATCGCTCTGATGTCCGGTCGATTATCACGGCGCACGCGTCCTAAGCCAATCGGCCTGAACCTGTTCCCGCAACTCGAACCATGAAAGGACAGTCCATGTCCCAGCAACATCACCTGAAACCAACCAAAGCCCTTGTCGAGCGGCGGCGCGCCCTGGCACCGGACAGCGAAGATGCGTTTCGCGCGTTCTCGAAGGCCGTGTTTGCCGAAGGGGCGCTTGATAAACGCACCAAGCAGCTGATCGCGGTGGCGGTCGCGCATGTCACCCAATGCCCATGGTGCATTGAAGGCCATGTCAAGGCCGCGAACCGCGAAGGGGCCTCGGGCGAACAGATCATGGAGGCGATCTGGGTGGCTTCCGAAATGCGGGCCGGTGCGGCTTGGGCCCATGCTTTGCAGGCGGTTGACCTGATCGACGATGAAGACACGCAGGACAGCTGATGCCTGCCCGCCCGCCTGTCCCCGAAACCCCGGCCGAGCGGATACGCATCAAGCGTGTCTACCGCGCAGCGCGGGTGTCGGACGGCAAGCGGATTCTGGTTGACCGTCTTTGGCCGCGCGGCGTGGCGCAAGACCGCGCCCGCCTGTTCAACTGGTGCAAGGACATCGCACCAAGCGACGGGTTGCGACACTGGTTTCATGCCAATCCCGATCATTGGCAGGGATTCAGAACACGTTACGAAGCGGAACTCGCCACGCGCGACGATTTGACTCGCGAGCTTACCGGATATGCGCGCGATGATGTCGTCACGCTACTTTACGCCTCGAAGGACGAGGAACATAACAATGCCATCGTGTTGCGGAATTACCTGCGCGGATGGCTCCGAATAGGAGGCGAAGAATGACAGGCAGACACTCTGGGATCTCATTGCGAACGCCGGTTTGCGACCTGCTTGGTTGCGATGTGCCCATTCTGCTTGCCGGCATGGGCGGCGTATCACGATGGGAACTGGCTGCGGCGGTGGCCAATGCGGGCGGCTACGGGATGCTGGGGATGGTACGCGAAGACCCGGACCTGATCGCTGCCGAGGTCACCGCATTGCAGGCTGCCACCGATCGGCGCTTTGCGGTCAATCTGATCCCCGCCGCGACCGAGCCGGGGCTGCTGGATGCGCAGATTTCACGATGCCTTGATCTTGGCGTGCCTGCCTTCTGTTTCTTCTGGGATGTGTTGCCGAAAATCGTCGCCCGCGTGAAGCAGGCAGGCTGTCAGGTGTTGCATCAGGTTGGCACGTTGGAGGCCGCCAGTATGGCTGAGGATGCAGGCGCGGATGTGATCATCGCCCAAGGTGTTGAGGCGGGCGGCCATGTCCACGGACGCAGCCCCGCATTTGCGCTGGCAGAGCAGATCCTTGCACAGTCTAACCTGCCGGTTATCGTGTCGGGCGGGATCGCGACTGGCGAAGGGCTGGCGGCTGCGCTGGCAATCGGCGCAAGCGGCGTGCAGTGCGGGACAGCCTTTCTGGCAACAAGGGAATCCTTCGCCCACCCCTATCACAAATCCCGCATCGTCGAGGCGACGGGGGATGACACGGTGCTGACCGACGTCTTTGTGCTCAACTGGCCAAAAGGCGCCGCTGTCCGGGTGATCGCCAACAGCGTGACAGATGGCCTGAGCGGCGACTATCTTGGTCACGATCCTGACACCTTGCCGCGTGAGGCGATTGCCTGGGACGACGATCAGCCTCGTTTGCGGTTCAGTACGGATTCACCGCTGCGGACAACAACCGGCGATCTTGAAGCGATGGCGCTTTTCGCCGGACGCAGCGTCGGACGTATAAGTGATATTCCGCACGCGGCCGACCGCCTTGGCGGCATGGTCGCGCAGGCCCAGCATGTCCTTGACGCCACCCTTCGCAACGAACCCGAGGACATCCCATGAGTGACAAATTCGAAAGCTTCGCCTGCAACAGCGGCTTTAGCTCGCCCGGCGGGCCTGCCGCCAAAAACACCCCGACTGACCCGAAAAACCCGGAGCATGTCGCACTCTGGCGCAAGGCCGAGCGCAAACGCCTGCGCGCAGAACGCCAGGATCTGTCCGTAGCGCAGCGCACGGAAATCGGCTCGGCATTGTCGGGCCACTTGAAACAGATCCTCAACGACCGTTTTGATGGTGCGAAAGGCATGGTTTTTTCCGCCTATTGGCCGATCAAAGGCGAGCCTGACCTGCGCCCGCTGATGGCCGAGTTGCACGAGGCGGGCGTCACCGTCGCCCTGCCCCTGGTGGAGACGAAGGCGGTCCCGCTGACTTTCCGCCTCTGGACCCCCGAAACGCGCATGGTGCGTGGTGACTGGAACATTCCCGTCCCGCCCCCGGATGCGCCCGTCGTCACGCCGGATATAACGCTGGCCCCGCTCATCGGTTGGACGACGGACGGCTTTCGTCTGGGCTATGGCGGCGGGTATTTCGACCGGACACTGGCGGCGCTGGACCCAAAGCCCTTTGCCATAGGCATAGGCTTTGAAACCGCACATATTGCGACGATCCACCCACAGCCCCACGACATCCCGCTTGATCTTATACTGACCGAGACTGGCTTGCGAAGCGTTGAAAGATGAAATACACGTCTGAAAAACGGGCAGGTGACGCCTGAATTGCCTGAAATTTCACCGTCCGACGAAAACCTTTCCAAACGCAAAGAACCAGTATGAACAGCATAGACGAAAAGCTGCAACCCATCCTTGCCGAAGTGCTACGGCGCAATAGCGGAGAGCCGGAATTTCACCAAGCCGTTCACGAGGTCATGGAAAGCCTTGGCCGGGTCGTGGCGAAACACCCCGATTATCTGGAGCAGGCACTGATCGAACGCATCTGCGAACCCGAGCGCCAGATCATTTTCCGCATTCCCTGGGTGGATGATCAAGGTCAGGTCCAGATCAATCGTGGCTTTCGCGTGCAGTTCAATTCAGCGCTTGGCCCTTACAAGGGCGGCATGCGGTTCCACCCTTCGGTGAATCTGGGGATCATAAAGTTCCTCGGGTTTGAGCAGTGCTTCAAGAACGCCTTGACGGGCCTGCCCATCGGCGGCGGCAAGGGCGGCGCGGATTTCGATCCCAAGGGAAGATCAGATGGCGAGATCATGCGCTTCTGCCAGTCCCTGATGATCGAACTTCATCGCCATCTGGGCGAACAGACCGATGTGCCTGCGGGCGATATTGGTGTAGGCGGGCGCGAAATCGGCTATATGTTCGGCCAATACAAGCGTCTGACCAACCGCTACGAAGCCGGGGTTCTGACTGGCAAGGCATTCGCCCATGGCGGGTCGCGCGCCCGGACCGAGGCCACAGGTTTCGGCAATACCTATTTCACCAAGGCGATGCTTGAAACCCGGAAAACCAGTTTCGACGGCAAGCGCGTGGTGGTGTCAGGGTCGGGCAATGTCGCGATTCATACCATCGAGAAAGTGCAGTCCTTCGGCGGCACGGTCATCGCATGTTCGGATTCCAGCGGTTATGTCATCGACGAAAACGGGATCGATCTTGCCCTGTTGCAAGACGTCAAGACAGTCTGTCGCAAACGCATCTCGGAATACGCGAAACGCCGGGGCGATGGTGTGCATTTCATTCCGGTCGACAAAGGCTCAATTTGGGATGTGCCGTGTGACGTGGCGATGCCATCCGCCACCCAGAACGAACTTTCCGGAAAAGATGCCAAGACCTTGGTGAAAAACGGCGTTCAGGCCGTGGGCGAAGGCGCAAACATGCCCTGTACCCCCGAAGCCATTCGCATCCTGCGCGAGGCGGGCATCCTGTTCGGACCGGGCAAGGCGGCAAATGCCGGCGGGGTTGCGACCTCTGCGCTGGAAATGCAGCAGAATGCCAGCCGCGACCGCTGGACCTTTGCCCAGACCGAAGCGCGTCTTGCACAGATCATGCAAGGCATTCACGACCGTTGCGCGGAAACCGCCGATGAATATGGTGCCCCCGGCGACTATGTTCTTGGTGCCAACATCGCGGGCTTTGTGCGTGTGGCCAAAGCGATGCGGATGCTGGGCGTTATCTGAGAATATGCCGCATCCGCCCTAGGGTGCGGCCTCGGTAGGTTTCAGGCGTTCCAGATCACTGATCCAAGATCCTTCGTGTCGTAGCCTCCATATGCTGCGGCACGATTTAAAAACTGATCGGTTCGGCAAAACGCCATGAGCCTCTGAACGGCCTCGTCGAACCAAGCCTTGCGGTCGACGAGCAGAGCGAATTGCTCTTCCACAATTGGGCTGAATTCGAGACCGTAGCTGCGCGCGACGGCCTCTAGCCCGAAGGTGACATCGGCATCGCCGCGCCGGACGGCTTCAACCGCTTCGTCCTCGGTGCGGGCCAACGCGGCGAATTCCAGCTTCGACAGGTCCAACCCTTCCTTTGCGGCCAATTCCCGAAACAGCGTATCGGTACCGGATTCCGCCTGTCGGGGGACCATGCGCAGTCCGGCCACATCCGACAGGCCCACAGGTTTTGCCTTTCCAGTCCGAAAAACAAGCCCTCGACGCCGTGTTGCGAAGGAGATCAGTACCGCATTCTGATCGGCGGCCGACACGGAAACGACGGGCACATTCCAGCGATCCGTTTTCGCGTCGTGAATATGCAGACCTGTGGCCACACCTTCGCCGCGAGCGAACCGGTCCAGCCCGTCAAGCGAGCCGTCGAAAAAGCTGGCCAGCCCACAGCGTGATTGCCGGATCGCCCAATCCAGAAGCGGATCGTGACTGCCCAGCACGATCGGAGGGCGCACCGTTGCTCTGGTTGGCGTTTTGGACAGGCTGCCGGATTGCGCCTGCTCAATCCACTGTCGGATTTCTGCCGCAGGAAAAAGCAGCTTGCCAGTCGCTTTTGAGCAGGGCACCGCCCCGGAAGCCGCAAGATCATAGACTTTACGTTCCTTGAGCCGCAGCAATTCAGCCAGTTCCTTGACCGTCAGGTATTCATGGTCTGGAAAGGCGCGTCCAATCATCGTGATCCGTTCAATTTGCCGGGGCGGTCCATGCCACCCCGGCAAGACTATCAATTCTCTGGCGCGTTTGGAAAGAACAACTGCTGATCGGCCACCTTGAAGTTCGCGATCGCGTCCTGCCCCTCGCCTGACAAAAGCCAATCGGCGAATGTCTGCGCGTCATCCACGTTGACCTCGGGACATTTTTCCGGGTTCACCGGGATCACACCGTACTGGTTGAACATATCTTCATCGCCCTGCACCTGAATGGCATAGTCCTGCTTGTTCTCGAAGCTTATCCATGTGGCGCGGTCGGTCATCACATAGGCACCCATGCCAATTCCGGCATTCAGCGTCGCCCCCATGCCAGAGCCTGTCTCGCGGTACCAATCGCCGCTTGCCGCCGTCGGATCGACGCCGCTGTCGGACCAGAGCGAAACCTCTTTCTTATGCGTGCCGCTGTCATCCCCCCGCGAGGCAAAGAGCGCGGCTTTCTCTGCGATCTGTGTCAACGCGCCTTGAACGTCGTCCATTCCGCCGACGCCGGCCGGGTCAGCGTCCGGGCCGACGATCACGAAGTCGTTGAACATCAGATCGGTGCGTTCTGTGCCAAACCCCGCCGCGACAAACGCCTCTTCCGCAGCCTTGGCATGTACCAGCAGCACATCGCCATCGCAATTCTCGGCATTCTTGATCGCCTGCCCGGTGCCGACCGCGACCACGTTGACCTGAATGCCGGTCTTGTCCTGAAAGATCGGCAGCAGATAGTCGTATAGCCCCGAATTCGCCGTCGAGGTGGTGGATTGCACGATGATGGATTGGTCCTGCGCCCACGCCGCGCCTGTCAGAAACAGCGCGAGCGTGGTTGCTCCGATTGTGGTTCTCAGCATTTGGTATCTCCCAATTTCAGATTTGCTGTGTCAGACGACAATTCTGCCGTTCAGATAGTTCCGCGCCGCTTCGCTTTGCGGTTCGGGAAAGAAGTCAGCCGCCGCGCTATGTTCGGCAACGCGGCCGCGATGCAGGAACACGACGTCATCGGCGATGCGCCGCGCCTGCCCAACATCATGGGTTACAAAGACGATCCGGACGCCACGGCTGCGCGCCTCGTGCACAATGCTTTCGATCGCCAGCACAGAGGCCGGATCAAGGCTGGCCGTCGGCTCGTCGAGAAACAGAACCTCTGGATCGGTGGCCAACGCGCGCGCCAGCGCCAGCCGCTGTGCCTCGCCACCCGACAGCAACCGCGCGGGCTGATCGGCCTTGTGGGACAGGCCAACATGATCGAGCAAACGATCCCGCCGCGCCTTGTCCTTGCCGCGCGCTTTCAGCACGAAGTCGATATTGGCCGCCACCGACCGCCGTAGCAGCACCGGCTTTTGAAAGACCAGCGCCTGCCGGGCTGTCACCTCGCAAGGTGCCTGACTACCCCAGTTGATCTGGCCAGAGGTTGGCTGCATGAGACCGTGCAACAGCTTCAGAAGCAGGCTTTTTCCGGCCCCGTTGGACCCCATGATCATGGTGCAGCCGCTTGTACCAAGGTCCAGCGCCAGATCGTCCAGAACGGTGGCCTCTCCGAAGCGCAGTGTCAGGTCGCGCACTTGCAGCGGCCCAAGCGCCTTGGGCTGCGCGCGGACCGCTGCCTGCATCGGCGTGATGAGTGCTGCGTCAGACATAGGCTTGCCTTGCAGCGGTCATCCGCACCGATTGCACGGCTGCATTCACGCCAAGGGCGATGACCAGCAGGATGATGCCAAGCGCCAGCGCCAGTGCCAGATCGCCTTTCGAGGTTTCCAACGCGATTGCCGTTGTCATCACGCGTGTGAGGTGATCGATATTGCCGCCCACGATAATGACAGCGCCGACCTCGGCCACGGCACGGCCAAACCCGGCAAGCCCGACCGTCAAAAGCGAATAGCGCGCGTCCCACAGAAGCGCCTGCACGGCCTGCAACCGTGTCAGGCAAAGCGAACGGAACTGCTCGGCATATTCTGCATGCAAGTCCTCCAGCACCTGCCGCGACAAGGCCGCCACGATGGGCGTGATCAGAATGGTCTGCGCGATGATCATCGCCGTCGGGGTGTAGAGCAGCCCGAGAAAGCCCAGGGGACCAGAGCGCGACAGGTGCAGGTAGACCAGCAGCCCGACCACTACGGGCGGCAATCCCATCAGGGCATTCATCA
This sequence comes from Primorskyibacter flagellatus, assembly GCF_048268605.1. Classification (NCBI taxonomy): domain Bacteria; kingdom Pseudomonadati; phylum Pseudomonadota; class Alphaproteobacteria; order Rhodobacterales; family Roseobacteraceae; genus Primorskyibacter; species Primorskyibacter flagellatus. Next base: position 68,296 of record NZ_JBLWVF010000015.1, on the reverse strand, counting down.
CGATCAACACCGCATTCCGGCCGCGAAAGCGACCAATCGCGACAAGCGCCCCGACCGGCAGACCGATGAGGCAGGCAACCGCCGTCGCCGTCAGGCTGACGCGCAGCGACAGCAGAACGATCTCCAACAGATCCGCGTCGCCGGACAGCACCAGCGCGACAGCAAGTCCCAATGCGTCACCGATGTTTTGCAGGGCTTTCACCTATATGCATAATTTTCGTTACATGGATAGGTATGCAGCTAAATGGCAGAAGTTCAAGGCTGGTCTTGCTGCAATTTTGGCGGCATAGTCGAGAAAAATAGCAATTTTTACTGTGAGACGACATGAAAACACTACTGCATAATTTCCGGCGGTCGCGATGAGTAAAACAGCGGAGCTGCGCCCCAACGAGCGCACTGTCGATCTTGCACCGGCTACTGACGCCACTTTGCGATTTATCGGAACGATCCGAACCCCCTGGACCGATCGCGACGATTGTCCGCGCCAAGGCCGCCTGGACGGCCCGGCATGCCAATTGGTGCTCGATCCGATCTGGCGGGATGGGCTGCTGGGGCTGGACGAATACGAGACGATCGAGGTGCTTTATTGGCTGGACAAAAGCCGCCGCGACCTGATCCGGCAAAGCCCCAAAAGCGACGGCCGGACAGTGGGAACATTTGCTCTGCGCTCGCCGGTGCGGCCCAATCCGATTGGCACGTCCATGGTCAAACTGCTGCGGATCGAGAACGGCACATTGCATGTGCAGGGTCTGGACTGCCTTGACGGGACACCGCTGATCGACATCAAACCCGACCGCTGCGCCTTTACGCCGAAGGCCCCGCCCAAACCGGGCGACCGGCAGGTTTCATCATAAAACGGATATGGGAAGAACAAGATGCACCGCAACGCAGTACTGGCTGTGATATTGGCCTGTGGTATAAGCCCGGCCGCGGCCGAGGACATTTCGCTTTATGCGGCAGGCAGTCTGAAAGCGGCGCTGTCGGATGTGGCTGAAAACTATTCCGAGACCTACGGAACCAAGGTCGCAACGCATTTCGGCCCGTCCGGCCTGATGCGCGAGAGGATCGAGGCGGGCGAGACGGCGCATGTCTTTGCGTCGGCCAACATGCGCCATCCGCACACACTGGAGAGTGCCGGCAAGGGAGGACCGGTGGCCCTGTTCGCGCGCAACAGATTGTGCGCATTGGCGCGCCCCGAAGTGACGGTCACGACTGACACGCTTCTGGACGTGATGCTGGATGGTGAAACACGGCTTGGCACATCGACACCCAAGGCCGATCCGTCCGGTGATTATGCGTTCGACCTGTTTGACAAAAGCGGCCACGCGGATGCGCTGAAGGCAAAGGCGTTGCAACTGACCGGTGGCCCGGACAGCGCCAAGCCGCCAGAGGGCCGGAACAACTATGCCTGGGTGCTGGACAGTGATCAGGCTGACATTTTCCTGACCTATTGCACCAATGCCGTACTCGCCAAAACCGAAGTGCCGGATCTTCAGATCGTGCAAGTCCCCGAGGCGCTGTCGGTCGGTGCCGATTACGGCTTGATCGTGCTGGACGGAGCGCCGCCAGAGGCGTGGAAGCTGGCGCTGCATATCCTGTCCCCCGCCGGACAAGCCGTGCTGGCCGAATACGGCTTTGACGCAAGCGCTGTCGCGAAAGGTGACTGAGATGCGCTTTCTTCTGATTGTTCTCGCCCTGCTTGCCCTGCCCGCCTCGGCGCGCACCGTTGTTGACAGCGCCGGGCGCACGGTCGAAATCCCCGACGAGGTGAACACGGTCTTCGCCGCGGGTCCGCCGGCTGCGATCCTTGTCTATACCATGAAACCCGAGGCGCTGACCGGCTGGCCGCGCGCCTTGCGCCCGGAAGAACAGGACTACATTGCCGAACCTTACCGTGACCTGCCTGAAACCGGGCGCATTACAGGACGCGGCGGCGAGGCAAATCTGGAACGTGTGTTGCAGATCAAGCCGGACCTCATCATTGATTTCGGATCGGTCCGCGACACCTATATCGATCTCGCCAACCGCGTGCAGGAACAGACCGGCATCCCTTACCTTCTGATTGACGGACGGTTCGAGAATACAGCCGCAGCCCTGCGGATCGTTGGCGAGGCGCTCGGCGTTCCGGAACGCGGCGAGGCACTGGCGACGGATGTAGAGGCGACGTTCAAACGGATTGACGCGATGCTTGCGGACGTCCCCGAAGAAGAGCGTCCCCGTGTCTATCTCGCCCGTGGCCCCGATGGGCTTGAGACCGGGATGAAAGGCTCGATCAACACCGAGATCATCGAACGCGCAGGCGGGCGCAACGTCGCCGATGATGGCGGTGTGACACGCGGGCTGGTGCAATCCTCGATAGAACAGGTGATCGTGGCGAACCCCGATACGATCGTCACATGGGATCCGAATTTCTACAGGAAGGTTTTCGACGATCCGCTTTGGCAAGGCATTGACGCGCTGCGCGACGGTCGGGTCCGCCTGTCCCCAACCGCACCCTTCGGCTGGATCGACCGGCCGCCATCGGTCAATCGGATGATGGGGCTGATCTGGATGGCCGGTTTGCTCTATCCCGAACGGTGGGACGGCGATCTGCGCGAAGACACCCGTGCCTTCTACAAGCTCTACTATGATGTCGATCTGAGTGACGAGGAATTGGGGAGGCTCCTTGAATGGACGCAGGGAAGATCACCGATGTAAGCCTGCACCGTCCCGCGATCACGCTGACCGGGGGGCTGGCGCTGTGTCTTGCGGTGCTGGCTTTTGGGGCCGTGATGATCGGGCCTTACGGTTTGACGCCGACCCAAACGCTGGCGGCATTGTCAGGCCGGGGTGATCCGCAGGCGCAGATCGTCGTCTGGAACATCCGCCTGCCGCGCGTGGCGGCGGCGCTGCTCGTCGGGGCCGCACTGGCGGCTGCCGGTGCAAGCTATCAGGCGCTGTTTCGCAATCCTTTGGTATCGCCGGACATTCTGGGGGTGTCGGCAGGCGCAGGCCTTGGGGCGGTTGCCGGTATCTTCCTGTCTCTGCCCGTAGCGGCAATCCAAGCCACAGCCTTTGCGGGCGGCATGGCTGCGGTGGGTTTCGTCACGCTTGTCGCCGCCCTCGTGCAGAACACCGACCGGACACTGACTTTGGTGCTGATCGGTGTGGTGATCGGCGCATTGGCTGGGGCCGCGACGTCACTGCTTAAGGTGACCGCCGACCCTTACGACCAGTTGCCCGCTATCACTTTCTGGCTTCTGGGGTCTCTGGCCGCGACGACAACCGAAGACATCCTGCCTGCCCTGCCCATGGTGCTGATCGGGCTGGTGCCTCTGGCTTTGCTGCGTTGGCGGATCAATGTTCTCAGTCTTGGCGACGAAGAGGCGCGCGCGTTGGGGATAGAGGTGGCGCGGACACGGTTTCTTGTCATTGCAGCCGCCACGATGATCACCGCAAGCGTCACGGCGCTGGCCGGTGTCGTGGGCTGGGTTGGGCTTGTGATCCCTCATATCGCGCGGATGCTGGTCGGTCCCGGCTTTGGAAGGCTGCTGCCCGCCTCGATCCTGATCGGTGCCAGCTATTTGCTGATCGTCGACACGCTGGCACGGACCATCGCGCAGGTCGAGGTTCCCCTGGGCATCCTGACGGCCGTCATTGGCGCACCATTTTTCGTTTGGCTGCTGGCGCGCGGTCGGCACGGATGGTCGTGATGCTGAAGGCGCAGAACCTCTCCATCGGCTATGGCAAGACCCGGATCGGGTCCGGGCTGGAATTGACCGTGCAAAGCGGCGATATTCTGTGTCTGCTCGGGCCAAACGGGTGCGGCAAGACCACGCTGTTCCGGACGCTTCTGGGTCTGTTGCCCGCATTGTCCGGCACGGTGTTGTTGGGCGGCGAGCCGGTTTCGGCACAGACCCGTGCCGAGATCGCGCATCAGGTGGCCTATGTACCGCAGGCACATGCCCCGCCCTTTCCTTTTGAGGCGCTTGAGGTTGTTCTTATGGGCCGCACCGCGCGGCTTGGCCTGTTGGGGCAGCCCGGCCGTAACGATCGCGCCATCGCGCGCAACGCGATGGACCGGCTGGGTATCGGGGGTCTGGCGCACAGGGATTATTCGCGATTGTCGGGCGGGCAGCGCCAGCTTGTGCTGATTGCGCGTGCGCTGGCGCAGGAAGCACCCTTGATCGTCATGGACGAACCCACGGCCAGCCTTGATTTCGGCAATCAGGCGCAGGTTCTGGCGCAAATCGCGGCGCTTGTTCACGATGTTGCCACCCGGGGCTGCGCCGTGATCCTGTCGACGCACAATCCCGATCAGGCCTTCGCGCTGAATGCCCAGGTTTTACTGATGAAAGACAGCGTCAGACAGGCACAGGGTTCGGCCCATGAGGTGCTGACCGATGCCAGCCTGAGCAATGTCTACGGCATCCCCGTCTCGGTCGAGACGACATCCTCTGGCCGCAAGGTCTGTTTGCCGTCGCTGGCCTGTCAGTCTGCACCCACAATCACATCTGACGCCTTGACGATCGCATGAGCCGTCTTGCCGACTTCAAGCCCCAGATCAGCGACAGAGGCGTTGGTGATCATGGCCGTAACGGTCGTGTCGCCGCCAAGGTTGATCTGCACGGTCGAATTGACCGCGCCCTTGTCGATCGAAACCACTGTTCCGGTCAATTTGTTCCGTGCGCTCAGTTTCATAATTTGCTGCTCCTTCTGTTTGGTTTCAGGCGTTAGAGTGCCATATCAGCAAATACAACTCTGCATGTAACGAACCCTACAGGAGCGGCAGCGGCCGAATGAAGCACGATGAGTGACCATCCGGGAAACGGGTTTCGCTTCGATTTGCCCGAGGCGAATGGCGCGCTCGGCGATGTCGGAACGTTGCTGCCGATGGTGATCGGGTCAATTGCCTTGATTGGCCTGTCAGCCCCGCATGTGTTGCTAAGCTTCGGACTTTTCTACATCGCCACCGGTGTGATTTACCGCCTGCCAATCCCGGTCCAGCCGATGAAGGCCATCGCCGCCGTGGCGCTGGTAAGCGAGGTGACCCCCGGCGCGCTTGCCCTCAGCGGTGTGTTGATCGGAAGCGCGCTTTTGTTTCTTGGCGGTAGCGGCATCATCGACCGATTGGCGCGATTGGTGCCTCAATCCGTATTGTCAGGGCTGCAACTGGGGCTGGGGCTGGCCCTTGGCTGGATTGCGCTTGGCCTTATGAAAGATCAGATGATCATCGGGGCGTTGTCATTGGGCATCGCCATGACGGCCCTCAGGATCGGGACACATGCCGCGCTTGCAACCATCCTGAGTGGCGTCGTGCTGGGCCTTGTGTTCGGTCGGGCGGATCTGGTCCAACTCGGCATGCCACAAGGCACCGACTGGATGCCGTCGGTCCCCACGATCAAAGACATCCGCATGGCTGTCACCGACCTCGCATTGCCGCAGTTCGCGCTGACATTGACCAATGCGGTGTTCCTGACCGCCTTGGTGGCGCAGGATCGTTTCGGACCATCCGCCGCCCATGTCACGCCGCGCAAGCTGTGCCTGACATCCGGTGCCGCCAATCTGCTGCTATCCCCGCTGGGCGCACTGCCAATGTGTCATGGCGCGGGCGGTGTGGCCGCACATCATCGCTTTGGCGCAAGAACCGGCGGCGCGCCCGTCATGCTGGGGGCAAGCCTACTGCTGCTGGCGCTGCTTCCGGCCCCGCTGCGCGATGGTGCCTTGTCCTCCATCCCTGCCGCCACGCTGGGGGCGCTTCTGCTGATTGCAGCGGTAGAGCTTGCTGCCAGCCGTCGTCTTGTCGACGCGCGCCCGTCCTGTCGCCCCGTTATTGCAGTCACGGCACTCGCAACCGTCTTTGCGAACCCGCTGTTTGGCCTTGTCCTTGGCACGATCGCCGAAATCCTGCGGAAACTGCTTCTGTCGCGCTTGAGGCGTCAACACAGGTAGCACCATCACAGGCATTGCCGAACCGTTGGCATTTGCGAACGCCCCGAAACCTCAAGTTTCAAAAATGAGAACACAGAGGCCCATCAAGCCCGGAGAGGCGAACCAGGTCTCCATACCGAAACTCTTTGTGCTCGCCGCGACCAAGTCGCCATATATCAACGCGCAACGCGGCGTCGGAAATCAACAAGCGCCGCCGGGCAAGCTGGCCAGGGCTTCGACCTCGACCAGAAATTCAGGGCGGGTAAATCCGCTGACAATAACCAAAGTCGAGGCCGGTTTTGTCTTCAGGTCCGCCACCCAGCGGTCGCGGACCGCCATATAGGCGGCCATGTCCTCGCGCCGTGTGACGAAGGCCGAAAACCGCAACACATGCGCAATATCCGCGCCGGCATCTTGCAGAATGGCACGGATATTGCCGAAGCAGATCTCAGCCTGAGCCTGCACATCGGCGGGGATGCTTCCGTCGGCGTTCAGGCCCAGCTGGCCAGAGGTGGCGATCAGGCCGCCGGCGCTGGTGCCATGGGCGTATTCGCCGAAAGGCGAGGGCATTTGTGCAGGGTTGTGAATTTTCATGTAACAAGCTCCGCTTTGAGCAGGCCGCAGCGCATCAAGAAAAGCTGCGTGACCTCGTCATTGATCCGCGACATGTCCAAGGGTTGATCCGGCCCGACATTGAACAGGACTCGGCTTTGCTGTTCGTATTCTGCATAATGCTGCGTCACCGCCCACATGTTGATCTGAAACAGCAAGGGGTCGACAGGAGCGATCTTTCCTTCATCGATCCAATTGCGGATCACCGCAGAGGCCTCTTCCGTCGCAGCCTTCAACTTGGGCCAGTGCTCGTTCATCTCCGGGGCACCTCGGGCCATCTCGTTGACAAAGAGACGCGAGAACTCAGGATGTTCGACAGCGTGCCGAAGCTTGCGCGTGATATAGGCGCGGATTGCCGTTTCGGGGTCATCCTGGGCGGAAGAAATGAAAAACAACGCCCTCCATTCGGAAAAAATGAAACTGAGAACCTCTTGATACAAGTCCTCTTTGCTGGAGATGTAGTAGTGTAACTGCGCCTTGGTGATCCCGGCGGCATCGGCAATGGCTCGGGTAGACGTTCCGGCCAGCCCGTTGCGGGCGAACTCCCGAAGGGCACCGTCGCGGATGGCAGCCCTTATCCGGGACCGTTTTTCCTTTGCAACGCTCATGTTGCTGTCCTCTGCTCAGGAGGCCCGCCGAAACCGGGGTTGTTTTTCGCCTGAACGAACACCCTGCCCGTCCGGCTCCTCGATTGACCTCGGCACCGGGTCATTGGCTGGATTGGCACAAGACGCCGCAATGCCTCTTTTGGGGGGACAAAGCGGCGCGCGGATGCAGAGTCCGTGCGCCGCGAATGTTTCATTCGCCAGTCAGTTCGGCCTTGATGTCAAGGCCATGACCCTTGTTGACAAAGCTTGTATCAGCCACCTTGTCCAGATCCACCTCGCCTTCCTTGATGATACCGTTGGACACGGCAAGATCATAGAAAGATGCGATGCGATCGCTGTCCATGGCACCGATGCCCTTGTCGATTGCCTCGCCCACGTCAATGATGCCGAGTGCTTCGAACTGGGCCATTTCCTTATCCAACTTGGCCATGGTCATTTCCGGGTTTGCAGCCATGATCGCCTCATAGGCGGCAGAACGGTCGCCATAGAGATAATTATACCAGCCCTCGATTGAGGCATTCACGAAGCGCTGCACCAGATCGGGGTTTTCGTCGATGAGTTGCTGGCGCGTCTCGATTGTCGAAGCATAGGTGTTGTAGCCGTGATCGGCCAACAGGAAGGTATCCACTTCTGTGCCCTGTTCGGCGGCATAGATCGGCTCTGCCGTCCCATAAGCCTGCTGCACGGCTGTTTCGTTGCTGAGGAATTGCGCCAGGTTGAACCCATAAGGGCGAAGCTGTTCATTCTGAAACCCCTTGGACTGGACCAGCCATTGCCAGAAGCTGAACTGCCCGTCCTTTCCGATCAGCACGGTTGGCGCGCTCGCCAGATCGTCGAAACTGGCGTATTGACCCTTGTGGGCGATCAGCGCCTGTGGATCTTTTTGATAGATGGCCGCGACGACCGTGGTGGGAATCCCGTTGCGGACGTTGTCGAAAGACAGCAGCAGATTGCCGGTCATCAGAAAGTCCAGCCGCCCGGCCGCCAGCATCGGACGGTTGTTGACCTGAGGGCCGCCGGGTCGGATCTCGACCTCCAGATCGTATTTTTCATATGTGCCGTCGGCGACGGCTTGATAGTAGCCCCCATGCCCGCCCTGGGCCAACCAGTTGGTGCCGAAGACGACCTTGTCCTGTGCCCAGGCCGATCCGGCCGCAAGCAGGCAGGCGGCGGCGATCGAGATGGTGAATTTTCTCATGCTGTTTCTCCTTGATGGGATGTGCTGTCATTGCGGACCATGTCGTCGGTCCATCCCCGTGTTTTTCCGGGGTTCATCAGGCCGTAGGGGTCGGCCTGTTTCTTAAAGGCGATCTGCGTATCGTCGATTTCCTTCATGCCGCCATCTTCGATCGTGACCACATGCGGATCGAAGATCGTGCAGCCATCGGTCTCTTCCAGCTCTGCGATGACGCGGTAGGTCTCTTCCTTGCTGCGAAAACGCAACAGCGGCAAAGCGAAGATCTGGATCTCGCCTTCCATACGTGCCATTTCATGGTGCCAGAACATCGCGTCGCCGTATCGTTCCATCTGGCGCATGACCAGATCGGGATCGAAGGGACGTGGATACGCGACCTGCAAATAGGTCCAGCCCTTGTCGACCTTCAGGGCTTGCAAGGTGGTATGGTTCCAGCCGCATTCATAAGCCGGCTGCAACCCGGCTTCACGGATCTCCGGCTTGGTCATGGCAAACGAGATACGTCCCCCGCGCCGTTCTGCTTCGGCTTGAAAGCGGGTCATCTCGCTCGGGGCGACCATGGCGAAGATCGCATCGCGATCCTCGGGAAAGTGATCGCGGAACTTGGTGTAATAAGCGGCGAAGCGCCGTTCCACCGCGGTGAGCAGATAGCAATCCAGCCCTTCCTCCTGCGCCCAGCACGCGAAATGCAGCGCTGCGTCATAGCCATCAAAAAGGGCGGCGGTATGGATCCAGTCGGTCGACGGGGTCAGGGCGAGGCCCAATTCGATCACGATGCCATTGGTGCCATAAGCGTGTTGCACCTTCTGGATGTCGTCACCTTCCAGCGTGATAATCTGTGGCTCGGGTTCGACGGTCACCACCTTGACATACGAGACATTGCCGGGGTCGCGCAGCATGCCGTGGCGCAGCGACCCGATACCGCCAGACCCGCCGGCGACGAAGCCACCGATGGTCGCCATCTGCCGCGTCGAAGGGTACATCAGCAATTCCTGCCCGGTCTCGCGGGCGGCATCGTCCAGCCGCGAGATGCGGGCCCCCGCCTCGACGCGGACATGGCCTTCGGTGATTTCGATCACATCGGCCAGCCGTGTCAGGTCCATGATCACCCCGCCCTCCAGCGGCACGCATTGGCCGTAATTGCCGGTGCCGCCGCCGCGTAGGGTCAGCGGCACCTTGTGTCGGGCCACCGCAGCGGCAACCAGGATCACCTCCTCGCGGTTTTGTGGTATGACGACCAGCTCGCCGCGCAGATCTTTCAGTTGCTCGTTCAGGATCGGACTGTACCAGAAATAGTCGCCGGACCGGGCTTCGAGGTATTTCTCGTCGTCATGGCAGCGGATGCCGCTCAGTTCGGCCTTGAAGGCCTCTTTGTTCCAAGCCTGTGTCATGTCTCGACTCCTTCGTCATGCAGCAGAATCTGTCCGTCACGCCATACCTGCCGGACCGCACATGGACGGCTGAGCGCGTCAATCAGGCTCGGGCTTTCGAAGCGGATGAAGGAGGCCGGGCCGCCTTCGCAAATCGTGGTGTCCTGACCCATCCAATGCGCCGGAGTGGACGTGATGGCATCCAGCCAGTCGGCATGGGGCAGATGCCCGGCCAGCACGGCAAGGCGGTAGACGTCCCAAAGATCGTGATCGCCGAACGGGAAAAAGCCGTCCTGCACATTATCCGACGCGATCATAACCGGCATCCCGGCGGCACGGGCCTCTTGCAGGGGGGCAATCCCGCGCAGACGCGGTGTGCGCCCGTCCTGCGCATCCTGAAGATAGCTGTTGGCCCCCGGCAGCACGGTCAGCCCCACCCCGGCGTGCGCGGCGCGCTCCAACAGTCGCAAGACCTGATCGGGATCACGCACCGACAGCGAACAGCCATGCCCGCAAAGTACACGCCCTGCCATGCCGCGGCGTTCGGTTTCGTCAAGGATGGCGTCAAATCCCTGCGCCTCGGGTTCCAGTCCCTCATCGACATGAAAATCTAGATCCAGTCCATGCGCTTCGGCCAGATCGAAGACCAAGGCGATCTTCCGCGGCATGTCGGCGTTGCGATACACAAAGGCACCCATCACGCCGCCGCCGGCGCGCAATTGCGGGGCGATGCGGGGACCAAGCTCTTCAATCAGATCCAGCGCGGTGAGCGAAGCAAGCTGCAAGTCGATCCGCCCGCGCCATTCCTGCGCCAGTTCAGTCAGGACCGGCCAAGCCAGGGGCGCCTCGGCAGTGTTCCAGTCCAGATGGCTGCGCATCAGGGCGGTGCCATGGCGGTATGCCCGCGCCAACGCAGTGCCGACACGGCGGCGCATGTCCGCCTCGGTCCAGCCCGCCGCATCCTCGCCCATCATCTCGATGGCATCGAACAGGGACGCGGCCCGGCGCGGCATACGCCCAATGGTCATTGTCTTGTCCAGATGCACATGAATATCGGCCATGAGCGGCAGCACCATCCCGCCGCCTGTCTGACGCGAGGGGCGCAGCGCGGCGATCCGGCCACCGCTATGGGTCAGATCCCATGTCCCTGCTTGTCCAGCCAGCGTCACACCCGACAGATTGCCCGTGATGCGCGGCGATGCTTGAATTTTCATCAGCCTTCCCGCTTGATTTCGCTCTCGTGCCAATGTCCGAGAACAGCGCGCGACAGCCAAGAGGTGAACAGGAAGATGACGACCCCCAAGAGCGAGACCAGAAAGAGCGCCGCGAACATGCGTGGGATCTCGTTGCGGAAGCTGGATTCTAGGATCCGCGAGGCAAGGCCGGTATTCTGACCCGCTGTTCCCGCGACGAATTCCGCAACCACCGCGCCGATCAGGGCCAGTCCTCCGGCGATCTTCAGCGCCGCCATGAAATAGGGCAAGGCGGAAGGGACCAGCAGATAGCGCAACCGCTGCAAGGGCGTGGCGCGATAAAGGCTGAACAGATCTCGTAGGTTATGATCGGCACTGCGCAACCCGATGGCGGTGTTCGACAGGATCGGAAAGAAGGCCACGATCCAGGCACAGATCAGCAGCGCAACAAAGGTGTTGGAAACATAGATCAGGATCAACGGCGCGATGGCGACGATGGGTGTGACCTGCATGATGACCGCGAAAGGAAAGAGGCTCATTTCAATCGGCCGCGAAAGCGCGAAAAGCATCCCCAGAAGCACCCCCCCGACAATTGCCAGCCCCAGCGACATCAGCGTCAGTTTGACGGTGAAAACGGCGCTTTGCATCAGCGAGGCCCAGTCGGTGACAAGTGTCTTGGCGATCAGGCTGGGTGCCGGGATCAGATAATGTGGCACCTCGTTATACCACACGAGAAACTCCCACAGCGCCAGGGCAATTGCGATCGCGGCGATGGGCAGCACGATGCGCAGGCGCTTTTCGCGCCGCTCGCGGCGGATTACCGGATTGTTCCGGGATGTCGCAATCTCTGCCGCGGGGGTGGGATCAATGGTTGAGGTCGACATTGTCTAGTGTCCCTTCCAGTGCGCTGCTGACGGTCTTGCAGGATTCCGCATATTCAGGTGACATGCGATAGGCGGCGTTGCGAGGATATCCGCTGGTCAGCGGAATATCGTGGACAACGCGGCCCGGCCGCGCGGCCATGACAACGACGCGGCTGGACAGGTAGACGGATTCAAAGACCGAATGGGTGACGAAAATCACGCTCAAACCATGGGTTTTCCACAGCGATAGCACCTCGTCATTCAGTTTGGTGCGGGTCATCTCGTCCAAGGCCGCGAAAGGTTCGTCCATCAACAGAAGCTTGGGTTTTGTAACCATGGCCCGCGCGATCGAGACCCGCATCCGCATGCCGCCCGAAAGCTCTCGGGGGTAGGATTTGGCAAAATTCATCAACCCGACCATCGAAAGCACGTTCTCGACGCGCTCGCGGGCCTGCGCTTTCTTCAACCCGCGCAGCTTCAGCGGCAGATAGACATTTTCGAAAACATTGGCCCAGGGCATCAACGTGGCTTCCTGAAAAACATAGCCTATGTCATCGCCATCACCGCCTGCCCCGGCCGGATGCCCATTGACGGTTATGCTGCCCTTCGAAACCGAAAGAAGCCCCGAGATCATCTTCAATGCCGTGCTCTTGCCGCAGCCCGAAGGGCCAAGGAAGCTGACGAATTCGCCCTGATTGATCGACAGGGACATGTCGCGCACGGCGACGGTCCCATTTCCGAATACCTTGTCGACATCGCGCATGGAGATCAGCTCTGCCTGATCTCCATGAAAGGGAAGCTTTGTCATCTATTGTGTCTCCGGGGATTGATCCAGCCAGCTCAGCGGAATGCGGTCGATTTCGGCCATGGCTTCGACCAGTTTGCCAACGGCATGATCAAGCGTCGCGACACCTTTTTCGGCGCTGGCAAGATGGGCTTCGCCGCAGGCACCGAAGACGTTGAGATCCTGGGTTTTCCAGCCGAGCTTGGCGGGACGGCCCAGGCCGATATGTGTGAAGTTCTCGGCCAGATCCTGCCCGCGCGACCGGAAGTCCTGTGCCTTTTGCATATTCACGTTGTCGGGGTCCAGCGCCAGCATGACGGATGTTTCCATGTCACCGGCATGAATGCCGTGGGCGCGCTCCGTCTCGGAGTAAAGCCCCTCGGGCATGCCGAAGCCGAACCAATTGACAGAAAACGTCATCATGTCCTGGGTCACGCGCAATTGCCGGGCGGCCAGGTCCATCGCCGGAATATTACCACCATGTCCGTTCAGAAATACCATCTTGCGCACACCGGCCCGTGCGACGCTGGCACCTATTTCGGTCAGGACGCGTAGAAACGTCTCGCCCGTCAGGGTCAGCGAGCCGGGAAAGTCGATATGCTCGTCGCTTTTGCAGACCGCCTGTGTGGGCAGGATCAACGCCGGACTGTCGTCAGGCAAGGCATCTGCCAGGCGTCGGGCGACGGCACTGACGGTGCACGCATCGACCGACATCGGCAGATGCGGACCATGCTGCTCAATGGCTCCGATCGGTTGTACCGCGATCAGCCGGTCGTGATCGAGCTTGGAAAATTCGTGGCGCGAATGATCGGCCCAGAAGCGCTTCATGGTGTTGCTCCGTCAGGCCTGTTATCGCCTTTGAATTCTGTCATTGGATCCTCCCGTGGGCGAAAGATTAGACAATTTCATATCAATTGGTCAAACTATTTAGTATAGAAAATCAACTCATTGAAAACACACAACTATTGTAGAGAATCCTTACTGATAACCCCGAGCGCGCGCAACGGAACCGACCCGGAAAGGCTCGATGAAAATGCCCCGCGAACAGCCTGGATTGCTGATTACACGCCCCTTGCCTGTTCTGGTTCTGGACCGTGCGGAAAGCAGTTGCGATGTGGTCTTGCGGCATGACGAAACAGGTACAGATCTGCGGCGAGGCATTGGGGGCATCCGGAAGGATGAACTGGCCCGGAAGGCCAGACTGCCTGCAACAACATTGCGACGCGTGGGGTGCAGCCCTGTACCGGTGCTGGATACGCTGTCAGACCAGCCGCGCCATGCCGCCTTTGACGCGGCGTATCGGTATCGCTGACTCGATGGAAGCGACACCCTTGATGCCCGTCAGCCGCGCAGTCAGGAAACGCTCGAATTCGTCCAGATCCCGCACCGAGACGCGCATCAGATAATCGCGCGTTCCGGTCATCAGCCAACAGTCCACCACTTCGGGGCAAAGGTTGATCTCGCGCTCGAAAATGGCCAGGCAGCCATCGACCTGCCTTTCCAGCTTGACCGAAACGAAGATGTTCATGGCAAAGCCCAGAAGCCGCTCGTCGATACGGGCGCTATAGCCGTCGATGATGTTCTTGCGTTCCAGAATACGGATGCGCCGCGAGCATGGCGAGGGCGAGAGGCCGACCCGTTCGCTTAGCTCTTGATGCGACAGACGGGCGTCTTTCTGAAGCGCTCGCAAAATACTCAAATCAATGGCATCAATATCAAATTTCATCACGCACCTTGGCTGTTCTTGCTATCAAAAGAGAAAATGTTGCTGCTTCAAGCTAATATATCTCAATCATGCGGTTGAGTTAACCCATGTTGCTAAGCCGGCTTCGCTACGCTCGCCCTGATCAGGGAGGATGCCATGTCACGAGCCGATGCTATTACCCAACAAGATCCCGATCCTGTGGAAACTCAGGATTGGGTCGAGGCGCTGGAATCTCTGACAGAGGTCGACGGGCGTGCGCGCGCGCAATTCGTACTAGGTCGCGTGCAAGATCATGCCCGACTGCTGGGTGTGACAACAGCCGGGCTGCCCTACTCTGCCTATCGCAACACGATCCCATTGACCCGGCAACCCGCCTATCCCGGCGATCTGGAGATGGAAGAGCGCATCACGTCGATCAATCGCTGGAACGCGCTGGCGATGGTGGTCCGGGCAAACAAGGCATATGGGGAACTTGGCGGGCATATCGCCTCTTACGCGTCAGCCGCCGAAATCTTCGAGGTCGGTTTCAACCATTTCTTTCGCGGCAAGACCAAGGATTGCGCAGGCGATCTGGTCTATTTCCAACCGCATTCGGCACCGGGTGTCTATGCCCGCGCCTTTCTTGAGGGGCGTCTGTCCGAGCAGGACATATCCAATTATCGCCAAGAAGTCCCAGGCACGGGGCTGTGTTCCTATCCGCATCCGTGGCTGATGGACGAATTCTGGCAATTTCCAACGGGTTCGATGGGCATCGGGCCGATGTCGGCAATCTATCAGGCGCGCTTCATGCGGTATCTGCACGCTCGCGGACTGGCCGACACGACCGAGCGCCGGGTCTGGGGGGTTTTCGGCGATGGCGAGATGGACGAGCCGGAATCGATCGGCGCGTTGACCCTTGCCGCGCGCGAGGGACTCGACAATCTGACCTTCGTGGTGAATTGCAACCTGCAACGGCTGGACGGGCCGGTGCGCGGCAACGGACAGCTCATACAAGAGCTGGAATCGCTCTTTGTCGGCGCAGGCTGGAACGTGATCAAGGTGCTGTGGGGGTCTGAATGGGACAACCTCTTTGCCCGTGACACCGACAACGTGCTGTTGCGCCGCTTTGCCGAAACCGTCGATGGCGAATATCAAACGCTTGGTTCCAAGGACGGCGATTACAATCGCGCGCGCTTTTTCGATGCCGACCCGGCCTCGGCCGCGCTGGTCGCGCATTTGTCCGACGAGGATATTCACCGGCTGAAACGCGGCGGCCATGACCTGCGAAAGCTATACGCCGCATTTGCCGCCGCCCGCGCTCATAAGGGACAACCGACGGTGATCCTGACCAAGACCAAGAAGGGCTACGGTATGGGCGGGGCCGGGGAATCCCGGATGATCGCGCATCAGGCCAAGAAGCTTGATTTCGATGCGCTCAAAGCGTTCCGAGATAATTTCAGCCTGCCTCTGTCGGATACGGCAGTGGAAGCGCTGGACTTCTATAATCCCGGCCCGAACAGTCCCGAAGTTACCTATTTGCAGGACCGTCGCAGCCGGCTTGGCGGCTATCTTCCGACCCGCGCACTGCACGCAAATTCCCCCGCGCCGGCCCGCCCGCCGCTTTCAAAATACGGTAGCTTCGCCCTGCAAGCCGAGGGCAAGACGATGTCGACCACCATGGCCGCCGTGCGCATGATGGGCGGGCTGCTGCGCGACAAGGCTTTTGGCCCGCGCATCGTGCCCATCGTCGCCGATGAGGCACGGACCTTTGGCATGGATAACCTGTTCCGTCAGGTGGGGATCTATGCGCCCGGTGGGCAGCGTTATGAACCCGAAGACGCAGGCTCAATGCTGTTCTACAAGGAAACCCCCGACGGGCAGCTTCTGGAGGAAGGCATCACCGAGGCCGGGGCAATCAGTTCCTGGACCGCTGCGGCCACCGCCTATTCGACACATGGTACGGAATTGCTGCCGATCTACATCTATTATTCGATGTTCGGTTTTCAGCGTGTCGGGGATCTGATCTGGGCCGCCGCCGATCAGCGCGCCCGAGGGTTTCTTCTGGGTGCCACCGCCGGACGCACCACGCTTTCGGGTGAAGGTCTGCAACATCAGGACGGTTCAAGCCATCTGGTTGCGGCCACGGTGCCGAACTGCCGCGCCTTTGATCCTTGCTTCGCCTACGAATTGGCGGTGATCATGGAGCATGGCATGACGCGGATGCTGGACGAAAAGCGCGATGAGTTCTTCTACATCACCGTGATGAACGAAAACTATGCCCAGCCTTCCATGCCTGACAATGTCGAGGCGGATATCCTGAAGGGCATGTACCGGCTGGATCGTAAAGGCGGAGACGGACCCGAGGTGCGCTTGCTTGGCTCGGGTACGATCCTGCGCGAAGTCATCGCGGCGGCCGATCTGCTGACAGAGTTCGGCATTGCTTCCGAAATCTTCTCCGTCACCTCTTTCAGCGAATTGGCGCGCGATGCAGCCGAGGCCGAGAGACGCGGCCGCTTCGGCAATCCAGAACGCTCGCATCTGGAAAATCAGTTGCAGGGCAACGCGCCGGTTGTGGCAGCCAGTGACTATGTGCGCGCCGTGCCGGGCCAGATCGCGCCGTATCTGAATGGCCGAATGATGCTACTGGGTACCGACGGCTTTGGACGTTCGGCCAGCCGTGCTGCGCTGCGCCGCTTCTTCGAAGTCGATCGCGAAAACATCGCGCTTGCGGCGATTCAGTCTTTGGTGCGCAGCGGCGAGGTCAAGCAGCAGACCCTGGCCAAAGCCATGAAACGTTTCGGCATCGACCCCGCGACTGCGGCACCCTGGACGGTTTAGGAAAGTTACAAAAGCCTGAAGCGATGAACATCCACATTTCTGGCACCAGCGACCGGATCGCCGGGATACCACGATGATCCAGGCACCGTCGCCAAAGATCTGCGCGCACCGATTGTGTTTCTCATCCGGGCGGGCACGGCAGAACGTCATTCTGGCCAAATATCTCCCGCGAGTTTCTTGATCATTGACAGATACTCCCGCATGGTCCGGCCGTTGGGAGTAAAGACATGATGACGACAGACTGGATGCGCGAAGCGGCGGGCCGCTATGACCGTTGCAATCGTGCGACCTTGAACTGGATTCTGGCGCGGGGGTCACTGGGCGGCGGTTTTCTGAACACCAAGGTGTATTCGATCACCGGCACCGATTACGATGAGGCCTCGGGCTTGCGCGGCCCGGATTATACCTATGGCTGGATTCAGGGGCGCGGGCTTGAAGCCTTGGCAACTTTTGCGTCTCACTATCAGACCACGGATCCGAAATTTGCAGGCAGGCTCCATGATTTCGGAGCGGCGCTTTACAGGCGTTTGGCCGACGAGCAGGCCAAGGACGGGCACGCCTATTTCCTTTATGAGCGCGACGGACAACCGGTTATTTTTCAGGACGGCACGGCCAATGCGCAGACCCCCGCGGGCGCGATCTTTACCTATTCGGATGCTTTCACTGCAAAGGGTTTGTTTGCTGCGTCGCATCACTATGACGCGGGTGCAGCGGAAACCCATCTGGCCTACCTCAAACAGGTCATCGCGGCGATAGAGGATGGCCGGTTTCAGATGGACGAGACAAAGCCGCTGTCACGCGAAAACATCGCGGCGGCACCGGACGATTTTGGGCCTCGAATGATCCTTCTTGCCGTGGCGGGGCTATTGCATCGGCTGGGGTATTCCACAGAAACCGGCTTTGCTGACCGGTTCATCGACCATGTGCTCGACCGGCATTATGATCCCGCATCCGGTCTGCTTTTGACCGTGAGTGGTGAAGATATCTGCAATGTAGGACATGCAATCGAGTTTTGCGGCTTCGCCTTCGAACACCTGTCAACGCGCCCGGATGATGCGCGGATCGGACAGCTTGTCGATATACTGCTGCGCTGCCTTGAGGTCGGACAGCAGGGGCCTGGTATCGCGCTTTATCTTTCGGCATCCAGCGGTGAACTCACCTCGCCCTACTTCCCCTGGTGGCCCATGCCAGAAGCGATCCGCGCCTGCGCTCTGGGGTATCAGTTGACTGGGGACAGCCGGTTGATCGCCCCCTGGCAGAAGGCCGACACCGCATTCTTCACACATTACTGGCGTGAAGAATGCAATTTTGCCTTTCAGACACGAACCCTTGACGGCCCTGTGGATTTTGTTCCCGCGACACCTGACCTTGATCCCGGTTATCACACCGGGCTTAGTCTTTTGGCTGCGATCCGGACGATCAATCGCTAAGGTACGATACGCGCACCGGTCGCGCAGTCAAAAAGCTGCGCACCTGCCGGATCGACCGTGAAACCATGGGTTTCACCGACATGGCAATCGAACCGCTCTCGCAACAATGCGGTGATCGTGACTCCGGCGAGATTTGCCTGAAGCAGGGTTTCCGATCCGGTCTGTTCATTGGACTCGATCGTCGCGCGCAGTCCCGCATCGTCGGGGGTGTGACGCAGATGTTCAGGGCGAAGCCCCAGTTCGAAATCTCCGTCTAGATCGCGAAACTGCGGCAGGCTCAGCCTCTGGCCGTCACTCAGCGTGATTTCTGCGTCACCACGGGTCGTTGAAACCGGCAGGAAATTCATCGCGGGCGAGCCGATGAAACCGGCCACAAAGCGATTGACCGGGTGATCATAAAGGTCAAGCGGCCTGCCGACCTGCTCCACATGACCGTCTCGCATGACGACCACGATGTCGGCCATCGTCATAGCCTCGATTTGGTCGTGAGTGACATAGATTGTCGTGGTCCGAAGCCTTTGATGCATGGCCTTCAGTTCGGCCCGCATCTGCACGCGCAACTTTGCATCGAGGTTAGAAAGCGGTTCGTCGAACAAGAATACCTGCGGCTGGCGCACAATCGCCCGCCCCATGGCCACGCGCTGGCGCTGCCCCCCGGAAAGTTGCTTCGGGTAGCGATCAAGCAGCTCGCCGATCCCCAGCATCGTCGCGGTGTCCTTCACCGACCGGGCGATTTCCTTCTTCGGTGTCTTCAGTAGCCGAAGCGAGAACCCCATATTCTGAGCCACGGTCATATGCGGGTAAAGCGCATAGTTCTGAAAGACCATCGCGATATCGCGGTTCTTGGATTCCACGTCGTTGATGACCTTGTCGCCGATCCGGACCTCACCGCTGGTAATTTCCTCAAGCCCGGCGATGAGACGCAGAATGGTGGATTTTCCGCAGCCAGACGGCCCGACAAGCGCAACGAAGGCACCATCCGGAATTTCGAAGGAAACCCCGTGCAGCGTCTCGACAGCGCCAAAGCTTTTTCTGAGGTCTTTGATTTCAACTTGGGTCATTATCAGTCTTTCGAAAGTCGCTGAACAGGGTTCAAAACGGGTTTCATTCTTTCATCCCGCTTGCGGCAATGCCTTCGACAAAGTTGCGGCGCAGCAGGACAAAGGCGAGCACCGACGGCACCATGACGGCGGCAGAGGCTGCACTTAGCAGCGAAAGCTCGACCGTGTAGGCGCTTTGGAAATTCGCGAGCCCCACTTCGATGGTGAAGGCCGTCTTTCTTGTCAGGGTGATGATGGGCCAGGCAAACGCTGTCCAGGCCTGAAAGAACGCCAGCACGGCCAGTGCCGCCAGCGGTCCGCGCAATAGCGGCAGAACGATATGCGTGAATATCCAGAATTCACCCGCACCGTCGATCCGGGCGGCTTCGAGAAGTTCGTCCGGGATCGACGCGATGACATTCTGACGGATCAGAAATATCCCGAAACTCATCACCAGATAACCGATCAGCAATCCGGTGATCGAGTTCAGAAACCCCAGCGCCTTTACCTGAAAATACAGCGGGATCATGTAAACCTCGAAGGGAATGATCGCCGTCGTGAGAAACAGGATAAAGATCACGTTGATGGATCTGAACGGGAACTTTGCCACGATATAGCCCGCCAGTGCCGATGTTGCGACGATGGCAATCATGGACAAGGAGGCAAAGGCAAAGCTGTTGAACATCCAGCGCAAAAGCGGCGTCTCGGTAAAGACCGTGACGAAATTGTCCAGCGTGGGGTTTCGGGGCAGCAATGTCGGGGGCCATTGCAGCATCTCTGCCGGTGTCTTGAACGCGTTGGCAATCAGCATGATCAGCGGCAGAAGAAGCGCCACGCAGATGAAAAACAACGCAACATCGATCAGGAAGTTCGAACGGCGTGTGCGGGCTTTGGCAGACATGGTCAGTTCCCCCCTTTCTGTCGTAGCAGACTGAATTGAACCGCCGTCAGGACCAGTACGATGGACAGCAGGATCACGGCCTCGGCCGCGGCATAGCCGACACGGAAATTCTGGAAGCTGTTTTCAAGCATATCGAGCACGAGAACCCGGACCAGCCTGCCCGGCGCGCCCTGGGTATCTGAAGCCAGAACATAAGCTTGCGCATAGACGTTGAAGCCGGAAATAAGCGTCACAACCGAAACATAAAGCGTGATCGGCTTCAGCAGTGGCACCGACATGAAAAGGAATGACTGGATGCCGCTCGCACCATCAAGCCGTGCGGCCTCGTAGACGGATTTCGGAAGATTCCTGAAACCCACCAGATAGATCAGGACAGCGTAGCCCAGCGTTTGCCACGACACCAAAAGGATGATGCAGATTACCGACAGCACAGGATCGAACAGCCAGGCCTGTGCCTCGCCGCCAAGCGACATGATGATTGCGTTCAACGGACCCAGCTTGGCGTCGAAAATCCACTTCCAGGCCATCGCTGCTGGCACCAGAGAGACGACATGCGGAATAAAGACCGCGGTCTCGTAAAACCCGGCAAACCGGCTGCGGGTTCGGTGATAGATGACACCGGCCAGCGCCATCGACACAGGGATCGTGACGGCCATGGCCCCGAATGCAATGATTGCGGTATTGGTCAGCGCGTCAAGAAACTGATCGTCGCGGAACAATTGCGAAAAGTTGGAAAACCCGACGAAGGTCTTGTTCTTCGACAACAGGTTCCAATCGTACATGCTGAGCCGAAGTGTTTCGATGATCGGAAACATCCGCACCCACCCGAAGATCACGAAGGTCGGGATGATCGCCAGTATCGCGAACAGGAATTTTTTGCGTCTCAACATGGCCAGCCTTTTGCGTTCGCACCGCCCGACACGCCAAGGTGCCGGGCAGTCATTTCAGTCTTTTACTCGGCAAGAATGCCGGCACGATCCAGGATCGCATTGGTCTCTTCGGCTGAAGATTCCAGAATGGCCATTATCGCTTCATCATCACCGGCCAGAGACGGGTCCGCGAACGCCTCTGTCAGCTTGGCGGCAAAGCGGGTCAGGATCTCGTTGATCGGCTCGATCGAGGGCAAGGTGAACAGCTCGTAATCTTCCGGCAGGTCAACGAATGCCGAAAACTGCGGCTTGGCCTCGATGACGCCACTGTAATCGACGCCCACCCGGTTGGGCAGCCAACCGACATTGTCCAGCATCCAGATCAAGTGTTCCGGCTTGTTGGCTTCGATGGCGAAAGCCCAGGCCGCTTCCTGTGCCTTGTCGGAACCGCCCGAGACATACAGGTTTACCGGCAACGCGATGGACCCGCGCGGCAGAAGGGCTGTGTCGTAGTTGAGATCGGGGGCCTTTTTCTCTGTATCCCCGATGACCCAGCTTTCACGGATGAACATGGCCGTTTGGCCACGCTGGAACGCGGCGGCGTCAGCTGGCATGTCAATGGACACGGTCTTGTCGCCGCTGACCGCGTTGACATACTGACGAAGTGCCGCGAGCCCTGCCTCGTTGGCATAACCGGCCCGGTATTTGTCGCCAACCTGTTCGAGGACAGAGCCGCCGTGCTGATGCATGTTGATCCAGAATTTCTCGGCAATGCCTGCCCCGCCACCCGACAGGCGCAGCGACCAGCCCGACACGGTGGGCGTTCCGCCCTCGTCCCGCTGCGTCAGCTTTGCCGCATAGTCGTCATATTCTTCCATGGTGGTCGGCGGCCCGTCCAGACCGGCCTCGGCCAGCATGTCGGTGTTGTAGAACAAGGCACCCTGACCGCGGAACAGCGGAACGCCGTAGACCGAGCCATCGACCGTCGCGGTGTCGCGGAAGAAGGGTTCGAAATTTTCGCCGTCATTCACGAAATCGGCAACGCCGGACGGCGCCGGTGGCAGCAGGTCGTTCACGATATAACGATTTGCGGTAGAACCTATCAGCTCCAGCACCGTCGCATCGTCCAGCCCCGAAGACAGGGCAAGGGCGACACGTTTCTCATGGTCGCGCAGGCCGATGGGTTCGACGATAACATTGAGATCGGGATAGTCGTCGCTCATCCCTTCGGCGACGCGTTCATAATAATCGGTCAGTTCCGGAAAGCCGCCCCAGACAACAATATCCTGTGCCTGTGCCGAAATGGAACCGGCAAGCATCAGGCCTGCCGAAAGTGTGACAGTCTTCCCCAAGGGGCCGTATCTCTTATGTGATGGCATCTTGATTTCCCTTCATGTTGGACTTCTTTTTGGGTGCGCAGTCTTGTGCGGTCGCAAGCGCCGCCGCCGTCTCGGCGGCACGTTGTGCTGCACTCGACAACGCCTCCGCCACGCCGGGCGCGATTGACGCGCCCATTCCGTAAAACCTGTGGGCCTCGTCCACCTCGTATCCGCCCGCGGCATATTCTTCTTGCGGTGGGATATAGCCGGGGTTGTCGTCGGCATAGGCAAGGATATGGACCGGGCCACCATCACCCAGAGCATGACGCAGATCCAGCGCCGTCTGTGCGAAGATCTCGCCAGGCAGGCCGATGATCCGGGCACCGGACCAGTGCAAAGCGGTGCACCGGGCGGGGATCTGATCCAGATCGCGGCCCATCTTGTTCTCGGCCCAATTTGCCCAGATGTCGTGGATATCGCCGGGGGTGCGGGACGCCGCCCTCCATGTGCGGGCAAGGTCAGCCCCGGCACTGCTTTCGCGGCTTTCAAACCGGAGGTCATCAAAGGCTTCCGCGCTGCCTATCGGACCGGACAGTTCTGTCATATCCGCTGATAGGGCGGATCGCGCCACGCCTTCGCCAATTCGTTGGGCCTGCGCATAAGTGCGATCAGCCTGGCGCTGAGCCGAAAGCGATGCCGCAGCACTGTGCCCGGTATTCACGTCGCCCGCGCAGCCGGTGGCAAACAACGCGACAGACCCCGGACAGGCGTCTTCCAGGGTCGCCCGCACAAAATGCGGGTAATCCGCAGTCCAGAGCAGATTGTCCGCGCCCAACACGACCGGGTGGCACGCGTAGGAAACGAAATGGGCAATAGTGGGGCCATCCATCCGATCAAACCGCATCACCGGAACACCGCGATCCACCGGGCCACCCGTGTGCCGCCGGTTGATTGCAAATCCCGGCTCCTCCCCGGAACCGCCATAGAGGCGGGCTGGCGCGCGCGCATCGGCGGCCTGCTCGATCGCGTTCAGAATGGCGGTCTCCATCTGCTGGAGGTACAGAGGATCCGCCGGGATCGACAGGCGGCCGGGCATGGAGACCGGGCCGCCATGCGTATGCGTGGCCGCAATCGTGATATTTGCTGCCGGAAGCGGGCTGCGCGCGCGAACGCGGGCAGACAAACCCGCATCGATGCCGATCACATCCACCGTTACAAGCGCAGTATCATCTACCACCAACGCCCGCACCGTCAGCGCATCATGGTGCCCTTGGGCACCGGACAGACGGGCCGCGAAACCGGCCATGGCACCGCCACCCGGCGGCGTGATTTCGACAACGGAGGCACCAACCATCGTCATGGCAGAACACTCGCGCCATTGTGCAGGATCTCAACGGGACGCACCGCTGTATCGGCTTCAGTCGTATCCAGCAGCAGGAAAGTGGCAGGCGCGCCGGGGGCCAGCGCCGCATTGCGCCCGATCATCCGGGCCGGATTGGTCGTGGCCATCGTCAGGGCCTCTGCCGTCGGAAACCCGGTGAACGATTGGTAGCGGCAAATGATGTCCAGCAGGCAAGACCCACTGCCGGCAAGATACGCGGTGCCGGCTATGGAAACCCGGCCGTCCTCACCAACGTCGACCTCGCCGCCGATCGGCGAGGTGTAACGACCTGCGGGCATTCCAGCGAATTTCACGCTGTCGGACACGAGTATGGTCCGCTCGATACCTTTGGCCCGCACCATGGCACGGGCGGTGGAGCGGGGCAGATGATGCCCGTCAAGGATCAGGCTGGCCGCAAGACGATCATCTGATAACTGTGACCAGATCGCATTCGGATGCCGGGGCAGCGTTGCGGCAATGCCATTTCCCAGATGGGTCGCCAGACACGCCCCCGCTGCGGCGCTGCGTTCGATGTCTGTCTCAGTCGCATCGCAATGGCCGAGCGCCACGCAAATGCCCTTTGCCGACAATGCCTGAATATACTGACAGGCGCCAACGACCTCCGGGGCGAGGGTCACCATGCGCACCAGCCCGCCCGACGCCTGCTGCCAACGGTTGAATTCCTCAATGGACGGGGGCCGGACATGCGCCAACGGATGCGCGCCTCGTGGTCCGTCTTTTGGCGAGATCGACGGGCCTTCGACGTGAACACCCGCAATCATGCCTTGCGAAAAGGGCATGGTCTGTTGTGCCGTGTGAATGGCCGACAGACGCTGGCACAATTCGGTTTCCGATGCCGTGATCAGGGTCGGCAAATAGGCCGCGACCCCAACCGCGGCGAGCGCCTCGCTCAGGGCTTCTACCGTTTCCGGCGTCAACTGACCGTCGTTCAAATCATGGCCGGCAAAACCGTTGACCTGTAGATCGACAAATCCCGGCGACAGCAGCGGAAGGCCCTCGGCCGCGCAGTCCGTGATCTTTTCGATCACGCCCCCACGCACATGCAGCGCCCTGCCTTCGCCGCTGTGAAAATCGCGGCCGGAGTAAGTGGCCTCTTGTCTCAAAGCGCGCGAACCCTTCCACGGAAATTCCCCAGAAACTTCCGATTTGCCTCGTCACCACCCGGTGCGTTGCCGCTGCGCCAGACCGGGGGTTCAATGCCTTTTTCGCGGATATGCAGCACCGTGCGGATCACCAGCAGGTTCAAAGCCGTGGCATTTGCGTAGGTCGAAACGGCCGAAACCCGCTCGGTCATGCCGGGAATATCGACGATGGCGTCCCCGATCTGAACCTTGGTGTCAATCGCGATATCGACCAGATCATGCAGGTTCTGTTTGGTGGGATGGCGCGCCGGATGGTCGGCCGCCGTCTCTTCTGCGTGCTGCCGCGAACTTATCCCGATGGTACTGACGCCGCGTTCCCGCGCGACGAGCGCCGCATCGATCAGCGCCGCATTGATGCCATAGGCGTTGACGAGGATCAGGACATCGCCTTCGCCAAGCCCCTGGTTCTCGATCACGACGCGGCCATATCCGGGCGTGCGCTCGATCGCCATGGACCGCAATGCGCCGTTCGAAAGCAACGTGCCTTCATCCAGAATGGCGTTGATATGCATCAGGCCACCGGCGCGGAAAAATACTTCCTGCGTTGCCAGATTGGAATGCCCGCCCGGCCCGAAGACATGCACCAGCCGATCTTCGGCGATGTGATCCGCAATAAGGCATGCAGCCGCGTCCAGCGGTTCTTTTTCCTCGCTCTGGATACGCTGCATAAGCGACATGACATCGGCCAGATAGCCGTCGCAGATGGCGTCAGCGGAGATGGGCGCGGTGTCATCCATGGGGGGCTGCCTCGCGGTCCAGATAGATGGTGCAGTTCGGATGCGTGCGCAGGATACTGGCCGGACAATCGGTGCTGACCGGCCCTTCCAAAGCGGCTTTCACCGCTGCTCGCTTGCGCGCGCCCGGCACCGTGCAAAACAGCGCCTCACCCGCCATGATCGCCGGGATCGTCAGCGTGATCGCACGCTGCGGCACGGCGTCAAGATCATCAAAGCAGTCATCGTCAACCTGCTGCTGTCGGCAAACCTCGTCGAGATCGACAACTCGAACCAGAGCCGGATCGTCGAAATCCGCAACCGGCGGATCGTTGAAGGCAATATGCCCGTTTACACCGATTCCAAGGCAAACAATGTCGATCGGCTCCGCACCGAGAAGCCCGGAATATGACTGGCAGATTTCCTCGGCCTCACCTTCGGCAGGAATGCGATGAATCGTGGCCGAAGGAATCATGGAGAATAAATGCGTCTCAAGCCAGTTGCCAAATCGTTGGGGCGCGTCCGCAGCCAGCCCGATATAGTCATCCATATGAAACGCGGTGACCTTGTCCCAGGGGAGGTCCGGCATCGCCACCAGGGTCGCAAGCATTTCTGACTGGCTGGGTGCCGCGGCGAATACCATACGGACATTGCCTTTTTCCCGGGCAACCTTGCGCATGTGTTTTGCGACATCCGATGCAACAGCCTGCCCCATGTCAGTCCGAGTTTCATAGATCTCAACGCAGTACTTTTCAGTGAACTTGCGGTCCGGGTCGGCCGGCACATCTGCAACATGGTCTGTCATCGTCATGAATCTTGTCCTCTCGTTACCCGACAGCACACCATGCAATCGATTGCATGTCAACGTCTGGATTTTCAAAAAGGCCGCTGGTTTCGGTCAACGATATTTTGGGGGGCCGACCGTATCCCGTGAAACAAATTCCGTCTCCAGCACGATACGCACATCCTCCTCTGAGGGCGTATTCAATGATGACATCAGCAAATCAACGGCAATTTGGCCGGCCTTGGCTGCGGGACCCGAAACCGTGGTCAACATCGGGTAACCGAGGATGTCATCGCAGCCTATGACGCTGTAATCTTCGGGAATTTCCAGTTCGTTCTCGACCAACCCGTAGCAGATCCCCTGTGCCAGAACGTCATCAAAGGCGATACAGGCGGTCGCCCCGCAGGACAGAAGAGCTGGCACGATTTCCACGCCCCTGACGAAGGACGCTGTCCCGGCGGGGAGCGTGCTCATCGAAATGCCGTGTTCGTGCGCTGCATGGGTAACGGCGGCGCATCTTTGGCTGTTGGACCACGAATTTTCGGGGCCTCCGACATAGGTAACCCGGCGATGACCCAGCTGGGCAAGATGGCGCACGGCCTGCGCCATACCTTGCCCGGAATCGATCAGCACGCGCGGCACCTCTTTAATATCGCGATTGATCAGAACCAGCGGCATGTCACTTGCGAGCGCGTGGATCTGTTCGCTGTCTGATCGCGGTGACACCAGAACTGCTCCGCCCACCTGATCGGACAGTCTTTTCAGCAGATCCATTTCTTGATTCGGGTTTTCATCCGCATTGCCGATAAACACCGAATACCCCCGTGCAGCGGCTTCCTTCTGCACCGCCAGCGCAATCGGAGGCATAAAGGGATTGGTCAGATCGGGAACGACCAGGGCGATGTTGCTGTTGCGCCCGGTTCGCAAGGCGCGCGCTGCTGCGTTGGGCGAATACCCCAGCTTCCGCGCGACTTCCCGGACGTTCCGGACTGTTTCTTCAAGCAATATGTCGGGATTGTTGAAAACCCGAGACACGGTGGAACGATTCACCCCGGCGGCTTCCGCAACCTGTTGAATCGTGACTCTTTTGATCGCCGGCCGCTTCGGCACCATGTCGTTCCTTCCCTTGGGGCCATCCGAAATGCGACAAGTCGCAAGGGCGTGTGGCATGACGTCGGATTAACCTTCACAGCAATGCCAGATCGGTGCCGTTGGGTCGAGCGCATCTTGCGCTGATGCGAAAAGCGGTGGATCGCTTCTGACTTCGCGCACAGCTCAAAAGAACAACACACTGCTCTGCCAAAGGTATGGGGCGACCGTCACCGCCCGGAACCCGCTGAACCACATGGCGATGATGGCCACGCTCGGCCCGACCCTCTTCCCCCAAGTGAAGTGGCCGGTGATGCGACGCGCGGCTTTCCGAACAGATGTTACACGAATCTTCGGTTGACCAGATGCCGATGTTACGCCTACTCGACAAGTTAACCCGTCAAATACCAGTGATTGGACAAAAATCCATGCACGACCACGACTTTGAATCCCAGGACGAACGCGCGCGGGTCGGATGGTATTACTTTGTTGCGGGGATGACGCAAAAGGACATCGCGGATCGGCTTGACATAACCCGTCTCAAGGTCAACCGGATCATCGGCCAGTTGCGCAGCGCGGGCCAGGTCAAGATCGAACTGGACATGCCGCTTATCGCCTGCCGCGCGCTTGCCGAAAAAGTGGCAGAGCGCTACGGGCTGGAGGATGTCGTCGTCGTGCCGGATGTCGGAGACCTCGTGTTGCAGAAGCGGATGATCGGCGAGGCCGCGGGCACCATGGTGAACCCGCTGATCAAGGGCCAGGACATGGGGATCGGCATCGGCTCGGGGCGCACGCTCAGTTACGCGGTGGGCCGGATGGCGGGTCCTCCCAGCAACGGAAGCTGGGTCGTGGGACTGATTGGTGGTATCACTCGCGCCACCGGATCGAATTCTTTCGATGTGGCAACGAATGCAGCGCAGCAGCTTGGCGTTGAATGTCACTATCTGACGGCCCCCATTTACTGCGCGTCGCGCGATGCCCGTGATGCCCTGCTGCTGATCGATGAGTTGACGGACGTACTGGCGCGGACTGAAATCGCCGACATCGCGATGGTCAGCTGCGGGGCGGTGGATGAGGCCAGCTCGCTCACGCAGGTTCGCGTGATAAAGGATCACCTCGATACGATCGTTGCCGCCGGCGCGGTGGGAGAGATACTGGGCTGTTTCATCGATGCACAGGGCCGCCCCATCGACCATTTCATAAATGAAACGATCATCGCCCTGCCCCCGGACAAATTACGGATGAAACCGCATGCCGTGCTGGTATCGGGAGGTCTGCACAAGCTAGAGGTGATCCGGGCAATCCTGCGGGGGGGCTATGTGAACCGTCTGGCGACGAACGAAGAGGTCGCACAGGCGCTTTTGGAATGTTGAGGGGCGGCCCCGGAAAGGACCGCCCCTCAACATCATCCAGATGTCACAGCTTCAAGCCAGAAGGTCGCGGGCAGCATCCCGCATGGCCGCGAGGATCACAGCGGTCGACGCCGCGCCCGGATCAATATGTCCCACGGACCGTGCGCCCAGCTTGGCAGACCGTCCGCGTTTGCTTTCGATGTCGCGGGTGAAATTCATCCCGCGTTCGGCGCCGGCGCAGGCCGCATCGAGACAGGCCAACACGTCGTCACCCGCCTCTGCACAGGCGCGCGCGGCCTCGGCAGCCGGAACCCAGGCGTCCACCATGGTTTTGTCCCCCGGCGCGGCGCGACCGCGTTCCTGCACGCCGTCACTGGCGGCCCCGATCCAGGCGGCCATGGCCCCGGCGTCAAGGTTCAGTCGGTCCTTGACCGCCGTCCCCGCCCGCAGGAAAGCCGTGGCATAAAGCGGCCCGGAGGATGCACCGACAGCGTCAAGGAACGCCTTCGCCATCCGTTTGCAGGACGTCTCGATGGTCTCGTCCGCCGGGCTCTGTGCAAGCGCCGCCCGCACGGCTTTCCAGCCGATGTCCATGGTGATGCCGTGGTCGCCATCGCCGATGACGCCGTCCAAAGCAGACAGACGTTCTGCCTCTTCGCCGATGCGCTCTCCGGCGAGGCTGACCATCGCCCGGAAGATCGTCGGCGTGATCGGTCCATCCTTGGCCAAGTGGGTTTCGCGTGTCTCGACCTTCTTTTCGAACACGGCCGCCACGGTCCGATCAGGGCGCGATGCGCGGGCGCGCTCTGTCACGTCGCCGACTGTCAGCGCGGCCGTCCGGCACGGCATGTCAAGCAAGGTCTTGAGATCGGCGTCGAGCTTCATCAGCGTCACCGAGGCACCCGCCATCTCCAGCGACGTGGCATACTCGCCGACCCAGGAATAATGGATGCGAATCCCGGCTTCTGCCAGAATGGCTGCCACGCGCCGGTGCAGGATATACTGCTCCAGCAGGCCCGTGGCCCCTAACCCGTTGACCAGCACGGCGACCTCGTCCCCCGCCTTGAAGGCCAATTCGGCCATGATGGGTGCCATCAGTTCGTCCACCACCGCGTCAGCCTGCGCCATGTCTCCGCGTCGCATGCCCGGCTCGCCGTGCAAGCCCATGCCGATCTCCATCTCGGTCTCGCCGATCTCGAAGTTGGGCTTGCCGGTCTGTGGCAAAGAGCAGGGTGTCAAGGCCACACCCATAGAGCGGGTGTTGGCCAAGGCGGCGCGTGCGGCGGCCTCAACGCCGTCAAGATCCCGGCCGGCTTCTGCGGCGGCTCCGGCGATCTTGAAGACGAAGAAA
Source organism: Primorskyibacter flagellatus (assembly GCF_048268605.1). Classification (NCBI taxonomy): domain Bacteria; kingdom Pseudomonadati; phylum Pseudomonadota; class Alphaproteobacteria; order Rhodobacterales; family Roseobacteraceae; genus Primorskyibacter; species Primorskyibacter flagellatus. The sequence continues at coordinate 37,847 of NZ_JBLWVF010000015.1, read as the reverse complement.
TCACCGGCGATCCCGCGCCGTTCATGGGCGCGCGCCGCGGGGGCGGATGCGATATCATCCGCCACCGCAACTGATCTGCATTCGATGCCGAGGCCGGCGGCTTCTTCGGCCGCCATGTCGAAGTTCATCACATCGCCGGTGTAATTTCCATACAGATACACCACACCGACCCCGCCATTCGCAGCGCGGGTCGCGTCCAATATCTGCTCGGGCGACGGCGACGCAAAGACGTTGCCAACCGCCGCGGCATCCGCCAGGCCACGCCCGACATAGCCTGCAAAGGCCGGTTCATGCCCGGATCCGCCGCCGATCACAATGCCGACCTTGTCGTCGCGCGGGCCGTCCTGCGCGACGACCGCCCGACCGGTCGCCCCCTCAACACGCAACAAGTGCGGATGAGCGGACACCATGCCTTCGATCGCCTCCGTGATGATGTCTTCAGGGGCATTGATGAGCTTCTTGGCTCGGGTTTTCGATGTCATAACGTTCATCTCTCAGGATTCTTTGCGCAGCCATTGCCGCGATATTGCGTCGAAGGATATGGCGATGACCACGATGGCACCGCTGACGATGCCTTGCCAGTAGGGCGACACGCCAAAAAGCACGATGATGTTCTCAATGATCGCGATGATACCGGCACCGAAGATCGCGCCGGCGATCATGCCGACACCTCCGGTGGTGGCGACGCCGCCGATCACCGCGGCTGCGATGGGGCCAAGTACCCAGGCATCGCCGATGGAAGGCTGTGCCGTGCCCAGTCGGGCGACCAACAGCACACCTGCCATGGCCGACAGCGCCCCGGCCATCACAAAAACCAGCACACGGATACGGTCTACGGGGATGCCCAGCATCCGCGCAGCGTCCCTGTTGTTGCCGATCGCATACATGTAGCGCCCAAAGGGCGTCTTGATCGTAAGGAAAGCCGCAAGCACCAGCATCACCAGCATGATGATGAAAGGCATGGGAACGCCCAGCAGTGTCCCGCGCCCAAGGAACTGAATTTCGCGCGGGATGCCGGTGATCGCGACGCCGCGTGTCAGCACAAGGATCGCGCCGCCGTATATCCCGGCGGTGCCAATGGTCAACACCAGCGAATGCAGCCGGAGCTTGGTGGTCAGAATACCGTTGATAAAGCCTAGTACCGCGCCAAAGCTGATGGCAATCACGATGGCAAGCCACGGGTTTATCCCGGCGTTCACCATCAACATGCCGGTCAGGATGCCGCTCAGCCCGCCGATTGTTCCCAAGGACAGATCCAGTTCGCCAAGGATCATTAGCGATGCCTGCCCGATGGTGACCAGCGCCACGAACGCCAACCCGCGCGCCACGACACTTAGGTTATAAGGGGTCAGAAAATAGGGCGAGAGCAGCGCCGAGGCGACAAAGATCACCACCAGCACCGACAAGACCCCGAGGATCGGATGCTGCAACAACGCGCGCATGACGCCGGCCTCGCGGCCCTGTCCGGGCGCAGTTTTCTGTAAGTCAGACATGTTCTGTCTCCGTTGCGAAAATGGCACCGACCAACTGTTCACTGTCAGCCGTCGCACTGTCGAAATCGCCGGTGATCCGGCCGGAATGCATGGTGATGATGCGGCTGGCGCACTTGCGCAGCTCGTCCATCTCCGAGGACACGAGGATGATGCCGATGCCCTGTTCGGCGAGACCCTGCATGATCTTGTAGATCTGCGCCTTTGTCCGGACGTCGATGCCCTTGGTGGGTTCGTCGAAAATCAGGATTTTCGGCGTCATCGCCATGGCGCGGCCAATAATCGCCTTTTGCTGATTGCCGCCCGACAGGAAGGAGATCTTCTTCTCGCGGCTTGCAGTGCGGATCTCGTAATCCTTTATGATGTCGTCAACCGCAGCACGTTCCCGCGCCGCGCTAATCCCCAGCGGCGAATTCGTGAGATCGGTGATCGACAGGCCGATATTCTCGCGCAGGGAAAGATGCGGGAAAATGCCGTGATGCTTGCGCTCTTCCGAGAGATAGAGCATCCCGCCTGCTACGCTTTTCGTCGTGTCGCCAAGCGGCCAGTCGGCACCATCCAGGGAAACCCGACCGCCGCGTGCCTTGAGAAAGCCGAAAATCGTCTGCATGATCTCCGACCGGCCAGAGCCTACAAGCCCGGCAAAGCCCAGGATTTCGCCACGGTCGAGCGTAAAGCTCACGTCGTCAAATTTACGGCCCGACAAGCCCGTGACCGTCAGCAATGGTTTGCCGCGTGGGACCTTGGGCCGGAACATCGTTCCCAACTCCAGCTTCTGTCCCGACATGGCGCGGATCAGCCGATCTTCATCCACGTCGGCCAACTGCCCGGCATCGACCTTTTTCCCGTTGCGCAGAACGGTATAGTCGTCACCGATGTCAAAGACCTCGTCCATCTTGTGACTGATGAAGACGACGCCGATACCGCGTTCGTGGAAATCGCGGACCACACGAAATACGCGCTCGACCTCTACAGGGGTCAACGCAGAGGTCGGCTCGTCCAGGATCAGCACGCGCATGTCGGTATTGGTCGAGGCCCGCGCGATCTGAAGCAGCTGCTGATCGGGCACCGAAATGTTACGCACCAGATCGGAGGGCTTCGCCGCGATTCCGAAGCGATCAAGGTAGCTTTGTGTTTTGGCCTCCAGTGTGCGACGCCGCACAAGACCGCGATGACCCGACGCGTGAAACGGCATGAGCAGGTTTTCGGCTACGCTCATGTGGGGAAACAGGCTCAGTTCTTGCGGCACATAGGCGATATAGCGAAACAGGTCCGGATGCTCTGCCGCGTCCTTGCCATCAATCCGGATCTGGCCGCGGCTGGGACGGTCAGTGCCGGTGACCAGCTTGACGAAGGTGGACTTCCCCGCGCCATTTTCACCGACCAGGACGTGCGCGCGACCGGATTCGACATCGATGTCCACGTCGTTCAGCGCAGTGACGCCGGGAAAGTCGCGGCCAAGACCACGGGCTTCCAGGTAGGCCATAGCGGGTCCTCCTTGAGCGAAAATAATGACAGGTCGCGCCAATGGGTGCGACCTGTCGGATAACGACGCGATCAGCCGTCAACGTTGTCCTTCGTCAGGAAGGCATTGCCCGTGTCGATGAAGTTCGGCACTGGCGCGCCAGTCGCCTGCTGCCACAGCAGCATGACAGACCAGTAGCCTTGCAGCTCCGGCTGCGATGCAGAAGAGCTGTCGGCCACACCGTCGCGGATCAGATCCAGCATCTCGTTGAGGTTGTCGAGACCGACAAGCTGCACTTCGCCTTGCTTGCCCGCTTCGACGATGGCCTGCCCGATGCCCACCGGACCGGCCGCGTCGGAAGCGACCCAGCCGTCAAGTTCGGGGTTGGCCTGCATGATCGCCGCAGCTTGCTGTTGTGCAATCTGGATATCATCGTTGTCGATGCCTTCAGCCACGACTTCGATGTTGGGATATTCGGCAAAAACCTCGCGGTGGCATTCTGCGCGGATCGCATGGTTCGGGGCAGAGGGCACGCCCATCATGATGGCAACCTGACCTTCTTCGCCCAGAATTTCCACCAAGCGACGCGATGCGATCTTGGCCTGCTCGCAGAAATCGGACCCGATATAGGGGATATTCATGCCTTCCGGCGGCACGCTGTCAAACAGCGTCAGCGGGATGCCCTGATAGGCGGCATCCTCAAGCGAGGCGCGGTTCCCCTCCGGATCGAGCAGGTCGACGGCGATGCCGTCAGGGCGCGTTGCAATGGAGCTTTCGATGATTTGGTTCTGTTGCACGACGTCGGCAGCTTGCGGCGCAGAGTAGTTGATCTCGACGGTCGCGCCGGTCTGGGCCTCGATGGCGGCGGCGGCCATCTGCGCGCCATCGTTCACCTTGTCAAACCACGGGTGCACGACTTTCGGCACGATAACAAAACGGTAGCTGTCCTTGGATACGGTGCCGGGCGCGTCTTGTGCCGCGACCTGTGAAGCGGTTGCTAGGCACGCGACGGTTGCCAGCGAAACGAACAGTTTCGACATAGAATGTCCTCCTGAATATCTTTCACGGCGCCTGTCTGGATCGCCGTGCTCCTCCGGCTTCATTGGTTGAAGCTGCACCATGCATACAAACGTAAATTTAATAATGCAATAGTTCACGCCGCACTTCCGACGCACGCGCAAGCGGGCTCCGGACCGCCGGGGCAGCCTGATCCACCATGTCGGCTTCACTGGTCGCAATCGCTCGCGGAATGGGTTTCGCAGGGTGTCGATGCACATCCGGCGGCCAGCGCCCCAACATGGACAAACGCCGATCGTCTCAATCAGATTGGAATGGTTGCGAAATAGCCTGCGCGCCTTTGGGATCGTCACCCAAAATCGAGATGCAGGCCATGACGTTCCGCAAGAAGTGTCGAAAGGTCGGCCAGTTCCGACAGTTCGCGCGCGGAAGTCCAGTTCAGCACTTCTGCGGAAATGGATGCGACCCGGCGGCACAGACGCGGGGTCAACTGCCCGCTGATTCCGAGGGGTGTTCGGCGCAACAGGATGTCGGACAGATGCACCACACGCTCGTTCCGTAAAATCCAGTCAAGTTCGGATTCGGTGAAGTCTGGCGCATCCACAAGCTCAACCGGATCGACCCCTTCATGGCGGGCAATGTCATGCGCTGTGGTGCCATAACGGTCCAGCAATATCGCAAGACGTTCTGATCTGGCACCCGTCGTCCGGACAGCTGCGTCGATCCACGCGGTTCGCGCCTCTTCGCTGCGCGGCATGTCACGCCCGCCGCCAATGGGCATGTCGTCGGTTTGGCGCAAGCGCGGTACCCCCAGATCGTCGAGCACCGCGTCAGTCACCTGGGCGGAGAAGGCGCGAAACGTCGTCCATTTGCCGCCAATCAGCGACGTGACCGGAAAGGGCCGGCCCCCGGTGGCGGGGTCTGTCGGTGCCGAATGATCGCGGCTGATCAGCCCCGGTGCCACGCCATCAGAGTTCGGCAGCGGCCGGATGCCCGCATAGGCATAGACGATCTGATCCCGGCTGAACGCAAGTCCCGGCAGCAGATCGCGCAGACTTTGAAGGAAATAGGTGGTTTCATCGTCTGTGCAGGCAACCCTGTCGGGTTCATCCGAAGGAATGTCGGTGGACCCGACAAGCGCTTTCCCTTGAAACGGCAAGACCAGAAGGATGCGCCCGTCATCGGCCTCGAAATACAGCATCCTGCCATTCAACTGGCGCAGAAGCTCTGGATGATCCAAAAGAACGTGTGAGCCTTTCGTGCCGCCGATATACCGGCTGTCCAGCCCGAGCACGGCATTCACACGGTCGATCCACGGGCCTGCCGCATTGATGACGATCCGCGGCTTGATGCGGCGGTTTTCGCCGCCCTCCGGCCCGACGCTCACCACGCCCTGCGACTGGCCCATCACGGTGCACCAGTTCATCGCCTCAGATCCGGGCGACGCTTTCAGCCCGTCCTGGATCAGTTCAAGCACCAGTCGTTCCGGGGCGGTCACGGTGGCATCATAATACGTACCGAGGGCTTTGATCCGGGGCGTCAAAGCGGGGATTTCCGCCCGCGCCCGGCGCGCGCCGACCATGCGGTGTTTCGGCATCTGTCGCGCCCGCGCCCCGTAAAAGTCATACATCGCCAGCCCGGCCTTCACCAACAGCGCGCCACGGCTGCGCGGCGCCGTCGTCGAACCCAACAGCGTGCGCAGGGCGGCGGTGACACCCTTGCCCCAGGACAGGATCGGGATCGCCGTGGGAAGCGGCCTGACCAAATGTGCAGCGTTTTTCAGGAGAAGATTGCGCTCATAGGTCGACTCGGCGACCAGACGCAATTCTCCGGTTTCCAGGTATTTCAACCCGCCATGGATCAACCGCGACGGGGCGGCGCTGGTGCCTGATCCGAAATCGCCCTTGTCCACGATCAGACATTTCACACCCTGCGCACAGAGATCGCGGAACACGCCCGCACCATTGACGCCTGCGCCGATAATGAGAACGTCGAAATGGTCGATCTCTGCGTCAGTCATTGCGCGCGCCCCGGCCCATAGCTTCGAGTTCATTCAGTTTGTCCCAGGTTGGCCCCAGGGTTTCCGCGACCTCTTTGTAAAGTGTGAACCGTTGGGCATAATGCGCGGCGCGGTCGGCGGACGGTCGATAAATCGTCGCATTTGCCTCGATGTCCCGAGGATCGGCATCGAACCTGTCAAACGCCCCGACCGCAGCCCCGGCGCAGAGCGCGGCACCCCAGGCTGCGGCCTCGTCGGTGTCAGTCACGGTGACGCGCATGTCGAGGATGTCCGCAAAAAGCTGCGCGACGGTCGCATTGCGCGATGCGCCGCCGGTCAGGCGCGCCTCGGTGCCGCCAAAGCCGCCGCGCAGGGCATCTATGTGCTGGCGGTGATTGAAGACGATGCCTTCCAGAAGCGCGGCAAGCATGTCGCCACGGGTATGCCAGCCGCGCAGCCCCAGAAATCCGGCGCTTGGGGCCGCTCCCATCGGCGCGCCGAAGAGATAAGGATGATAGAGAACCGACGAGGGCCGCTCCAGCGCGGCGTCTATTTCCGGGCCAAGCTGCGCATGGATGGACCTGTCCGTGCTTTGCCTCTCTGCGGTGCAGAGGGTGTCAAGAAACCAGTCGTAGTTTGTGGCCGATGCCGGCGAGATCGCCATGTTGTTCCAGTGTCCCGGTGCGACCGCATTGCGGCAGAACCAGTCAGCGTCAATCTGCGGCGCGGTGGAGACGCATTCATTGATCGAATAGGTGCCTGCAACGATGCCGATGACGTCGGGACGGTGGGCACCGATCCCAAGCGCCGAGGCCGTCACGTCATGCAATCCGGCAACCACCGGCGTGCCCTTGGCCAGCCCGGTGATCCGGGCCGCCTCTGCGGTGATTGCCCCGACGGTTTCAGCGGAATGCGCCACCTCGGGCAGCGCGTTTTCCAGATCCCGCAGCCCGAAAAGTGTCAGCGCGTCGGGGGAGTAGTTCTGACTTTTGACATCGGTAAAAGAGGTGCTGGCCTCGGTCCGGTCGGCTCCGATATGCCCGCTCAGGCAGTAACACAACCAGTCTTTGCAGGACAGCACATGCCCGATCCGGGCAAACCGCTCGGGTGTCTCACGCGCGATCCATGCCAGAAGTGCGGAGGGCGCAGAGGCGTGCGGCATCTGGCCAGTAAGGTTCAATGCCGCTGTTTGTGTGCCGTCACGCTGCCATGCCTCGACGACACCCACGGCCCGACTGTCCAACGAGAGGATACCCGGTCCAAGCGGCGCGCCATCACGGTCCAGCAGGTATACCCCGTCGCCATGGGCGGTTGCGGCGACAGCGATGATCCGCGCCGGATCGGTCGCGCTTGTCTCCAGCACCTCGCGGATCGAAGAGGCCGTCTGGTGCCACAACTCCGCCATGTCCCGCTCCACCCGACGCGGCGCGGGTTTCGATTGGGGCACGTTGCGACGGCTGACCGCGATCTGGCTACCGTCAAGGTCGAACAGCACCGCCTTGGTAACGGTCAGCCCGCTGTCGATTGTCAGGATTCTGTCCATGTGATGGCTCCGTATCAGCCGGCAGCGCAACCGGAACGCCGAGCAACGCTGGGATTGCGGGTTCCGGCAGGACAGCCCGTCGGCGGACGTTCAGACCTTGTTGTACTTGGCGTCAACGTCGTCGATGGCCTTCACATTCCCGGCCGAACGGCCCTCGGGATCGAAGGCGGCGGACAGGAAAGCGTCGGCGATGTCCTTGGCCAGTTCGGCCCCGATCACACGGGCACCCATGGTGATGATCTGGGCATTGTTCGACGTCGCGGCCTTGCCCGCCGAGTAGGTGTCGTGACATTGTGCGGCACGGATACCCGGCACCTTGTTGGCGGCCAGACACACGCCGATGCCGGTGCCACAGCACAGGATCGCACGGTCGTACTCGCCCGCCAGAACGGCCGAGGCCACGCGATCCGACAGGTTGGCATAGAAAGCGTCCGGGCCCTGATCGGTGCGCGAGATTTCGGCGACCTCGTGCTTGTCTTTCAGATGGTCGGCAAGGGCTTTGGCAAGGCCTTCGCCCGCGCTGTCGCCTGCAACTGCGATTTTCATGGAGTGTCTCCTTCAGGTCAGAATGTGGCGGCGCATCGGCGCAGAATGTCGAGGTAACCTTCGACATTCCAGGCGGACCGCCCGATGAACAGCCCGTCAATATGTGGGCATTGGATAAGGTCTTCGCAATTCTCGGGGTTGACCGAGCCGCCATAGAGACAGGCCACTTGGCGGCCCAGCACGTCCTTGGCCACGGCAATGATTTCGGCCTGGCGCGCATCGGCATACTCGGCGGTCGCGGGGATGCCGTTTTCACCAATCGCCCAGACCGGTTCATAGGCCAGCAGAATCTCGGCGTTCTTCTGGTCGTGGCTCAGCCGAGCCAAAGCCCCGCGCACCTGGGTCTCCAGAACCTGTTGCGCCCGGTCGCCTTCGCGGTCTTCCAGAGTTTCGCCAATGCAGATCAGCGGGGTCAACCCATGACGTATGGCGGCTTCGACCTTCAGCCCGACAGTGTCATCGGTTTCGCCGAAATGTTCCCGGCGCTCGGAATGGCCCAGTTCGACAATATCCAGACCGCAATCTTTCAGCATCACCGGCGACACCTCGCCGGTCCACGCGCCCTGATCGGCCCAGTGCATATTCTGGGCGCCGACCTTCGCAGAGCTTCCGGCCAGGATCTGTGCGACCTCACGGACCGCGGTGAAGGGCGGGATCACGAAACGCTGGATGCGGGGATCGCGCGTGCCGTCAGCCGCGGCCAGAGCCTTGGCAAACTCCTGCGCTTCGGCAAGCGTCTTGTTCATTTTCCAGCTGGTGCCGATCCAGTATCGGGATTGGGTCATCCGAGGGCCTCTTGTTCGTCCGGGGTATCGGACAGTGTCAGGGTCAAACCGGCGTCACGCAATGCGGCGCAGGTTTCGGTGGCGGGGGCTGTATCGGTAATAATGTGATCGAACTCTGACAACATTGCCAGACGATGCAATGCGGCCCGTCCAAAGCGCGTGTGATTGACCAGCAGCGCACATGATGCACCCTGATCCATCATGGCGCGCTTGGCCCGCACCACCGTCTCATCCATATGAAACACTTCCATCCCGGAGGTTGCCGGGGTCGAGATGAAAGCGATATCGGCACGCAGTCCGGCAAGCGCATCTTCGGTAACCTTGCCGAAATACGCATTGAACTTGGCCGAATAGACGCCACCGAGCGCGATCAGACTGATCCCCGGCTCGGTCTTCAGGGCGTCGATCACCGCGGCGTTGTTGGTAATCACCGTCAATGGGCGCTTGACCACGAGCATCTGTCCGAGAATCGCGGCCATGGAGCCATCGTTGATCATCACGCTCATTCCCGGCTCTATCAGTCGAAGTGCCGCCTCGGCCATCGCCATCTTGGCAGGACCGTCCTGACGTTCGCGAAACCGGAAATCGCTTTCGAATTGAGTGCCGGATCGGATCGTGGCACCGCCCCTGATCTTGCGCAGAAGACCTGCGCCTTCAAGATCGTCAAGATCGCGATGAATGGTCATGCGGGAAACGGCAAAGCGGTCGGAAAGCGCGTCCAGATCGACTTCGCCTTCTGTCACCAGCAGATCCATAATTGCCTGTTGTCGGTCGTCACGTTTCAAGCTGACCCCTCCTTTTCATAACATTGCACGCCACACAAATATCGTCAATAACGTTATTTTGTGATTTTGTATTGTGATAATTTTGGGATTGCGCTATCCAACCGCCAACGCAGAAGGACACCATGTCCAAGGATCCGCCGCCCCGACAAGGCCATAAAGGGGCTGCATCTGGCGCATTGGATCGGTGATGACGAAACACGCCTCACACAGACTATCTGGTCGGAAAATCCGACACAGGAGGACGGCACCCTTGCACGCATCCCGATCGTGCGGCCGCGCCAAAGCACCGGACATGGCCTGAAATGACATCGATTTACTGAAACGGAACCAAGGAGAAATGGAATGAAATTTTTTGTCGACACCGCCATCATCGCGGAGATCAAGGAACTGAACGATTATGGTCTGCTCGACGGTGTCACCACGAATCCGTCGCTGATCGCCAAGTCGGGCCGGAATTTCAAGGAAGTCATCGCCGAAATCTGCGAGGTGGTCGACGGGCCGGTCTCTGCCGAGGTGGCCGCGATGGATTACGACGGCATGGTCGCCGAGGGCGAGCATCTGGCACAGATCGCCGACAATGTGGTGATCAAACTGCCGCTGACACTGGACGGGCTGAAAGCCTGCCGCCACTTCACCGCCAAAGGCATCAAGACAAATGTGACCCTGTGTTTTGCCGCCAATCAGGCGCTCCTGGCCGCAAAGGCGGGTGCGACCTATATTTCACCCTTCGTCGGGCGGCTTGACGATCTGAACATCGACGGCATGACCCTGATCCACGAAATCCGCGAAATCTATGACAATTACGGGTTCGAGACGCAGATTCTTGCGGCGTCGATCCGGTCGGCCAATCACGTCAAGGATGCGGCGATCGCGGGCGCGGATGTGGCCACGATCCCGGCCTCGGTGATCAAGGGGCTGGCCAATCATACGCTGACCGACAAGGGGCTGGACCAGTTTGCCAAGGATTGGGCCGCAACCGGGCAGTCGATCCTTTGACAGTGGCTTGGCCAGGCCCCGTCAGCGGGGCTTGGTCGAAACCTTGTCCAGGAGCGCGCGCGCCGTGCGTTCGTCCGTAATCAACCCCGACAGGCGCCCGCTTTTCAGCACGGCGCGGATTGGTGCGATCTTCTCGGGCCCGCCTGCCAGCGCAATGATCCTGTCGTCGCGCGTGCCATCGAGAGAGACAGAGAGCGTCCGCAGGGTCAACGGCGTTTCCAGCGCATTGCCGTCCGCGTCAAAGAAATGCCCCAGCAACTCGCCAACCCCGCCAGCGCCGGCAATTTCCTCGATCTCGGCAGGTTCGATCATGCCCGAGGTCACAAGCTGGGTTTCCGCCCCAACCGTGCCGATGCCGACGATCTTCAGCGGGGCCGTCTCGGCCATCTGGAACACCTCCGCCACGCCGCGTTGCGAAAGCAGAACCTCACGATCCTCGGCCGTATTCGCAAAGAACGGAACCGGCATGACATAGGCGCGCGCGCCGGTTTTCTCTGCCAGAAGGTGCATCACATCATGCGGGTTGGCGGCAAAGTTGCGGGTCAGCCCGCCCAGCAGCGAAACAAAGCTGAGACCCGCAGTACCGAAATGGGGCATTACGCGGACGGCATCGGCCAGGGTACGGCCATGGCCGATGCCGATGGTCAGTTCCTCGCCGCTTTCCATCCAACGCCTGAGCCGGGACGCACCGGCCAGACCGAGCGCCCGGAACGGTATCCCCTCTTCTTCCAGGTCCGGGGCGACTTCGCAGTTTTCCAGCCCGTAGCGAATGCAGAGCGCCTGTTCCAGCTCGATGCACTCAATGATATCGCCCTCGATCGAAACCTTGACGGCACCCTCTGCCACAACCCGAGCGATCAGCCGATGAGCCTTGACCGACGGAACGCCAATCCGTTTGGCAACCTCGGCCTGGCGCAAGCCGCCGACATAATAAAGCCATGCGGCACGGATCGCCAAGGAATGCTCGGCGTCCCCCGAGTTGCGGTCCTTGGCCATGTCACATCCTCCGTTGGTCAGCGCCTAGCGCGCTTTGTCCATTATCTCCGCCAGTGCCGCCGGATCCAGCGGCACCGGGTTGGCTTTCATCGACGACGAACTGGCCGCCATCCGGGCCGCCGTTGCGCGATGTTCTGCGGTGACGCCTTGCGCATCCAACCTCGGCAGCCCGGCGTGTCGCGACCACTCGGCCAGCGATGAAAAGGCGTTGTCCGGGCTCGTCGACAGCGCGTTCGCCAAACAGTGTTTTACCCTGTCGATACGGCGAGCGGTGTCGCCCGTGGCCCGGGCGGCGTTCGCGGCCAGCCCGTGCGGCAACAAGGCACCGCAAATCGCACCATGAGACGCGCCCGACAGCCCGCCCAGCGGTCCGGCCAGCCCGTGCACAACACCCAAGCCCGCATTGGCCAGCGCCAAGCCGCCGCACAGGCTGGTCCAAGCCATGGCGTCGCGCGCGCGCCCATCCTCGCATTCCATCAAGGTCATCAGCGCGGGCAATCCGTTTTCTATCGCAGAAAGACACAGCGCATCTGTCACCGCATTGGCCTGCGTACACAAATACGGCTCGATCACTTGCGTGACGGCATCAAGACCTGACGCCAGCGTCACGGCGCGCGGGCAGCCATCAGTCAGGGACGGGTCCACAACCGCCAAACGCGGCAACATGCGTGCATCCCGCAGGGACACCTTGCGTCGGGCCTCGGGCACCGCGATCACGGCGTTTCGCGTGACTTCCGCCCCGGTCCCGGCGGTGCTGGGCAGCGCGGCGAATGGCAGGGGGTCCAGATCCAGCGGCAGACCCTTGCCGACCACCTCCAGATGATCGTGGATCGGCCTCGTCGCAGGAACAAGCGCGGATATGGCCTTGGCCGCGTCGATCGCCGCACCACCGCCAATGGCGATGACGGCCCGTGCGTTGGCCTCGCGCGCGGCGAGAACGCCCGCCGTGATCAGCGCAATATCCGGTTCGGCCGAGACCGCGAAATTCGTCACTGCGCAGCCTTCGCCGGTCAAGGCATCGCGCAGCCAGTCGGCACGCGCTGCCGAAGCGCCATGCACCAACAAGACAGCCCGCCCGAGGCGCGCCAGATCCGGCACCGCCCGCCGCGCTTCGCCACGGCCAAAGCGAATTTCGGCAGCAGTGGCAAAGCGGAAGGCAGACAGGTTCATTGCTTAGAACTCCAACGCCGAGATCATCAATACCGCATCCGCAGCCTCTTCGCCCTTGCTGACGAAATGCTCACGGAAAAATCCGATATGTTCTGGCGTCGGTTGGAAATGATGCGGCGTCAATGAGACCGAAAAGGTCGGCACGCCGGTGTCCAACTGCGCGCGCATCAGCCCGTCCACAACCGCTTGCGCGACGAAATCATGGCGATAGATGCCGCCATCGACAACCAGGGCCGCACAGACGATGGCGTCGTATTTGCCGCTTTGGCCCAGCTTCTGCGCGAGCAGGGGCATCTCGAAGGCACCCGGCACATCGAAGGCGACAATCTCTACCGCCTTGCCTGTCTCGGCGAGGCGTTTTTCGAAACCCGTCAGCGCCTGATCCACGATCTCGGCGTGCCACCTGGCTTTGATGAAGGCGATTTTGGTCTTTTCAGTCATGGAACCATCCTTTGCTGTTCAAAAGTGGTCCCAAGGCGATTCCAACCGTCCGGGCACAGGGTGCCAGACGGCTGGTTCTCTTCCATCCGGACTTTGACCGTCGGCCCCGGAATTCCACCGGTGTCTGCTTGTCCTTTTCGACATTCATCGAAAAGCGCTCGCGGGCTGTCACCGCCGGTGGGGAATTTCACCCCGCCCTGAGAACGCGCCTCACATGACGGCAATTTCCGGAAAAGGCAAGTGTCTGTCATGCGCGCCGTTTCAGACATTCAGATCATCGACCCCACTGTCGATATGCGGTGCCCAAAAGGCCACACTTTCGACGATTTGCGGGATCACCTGCCGGTCATTTGGTTCGCGTTCCTTGAACGACAATTCCAAGCAGATTTCATTGTCCCCTGCCCCACCCTCGGTGAGGGTCTTCAACAAAGGCTCCGGCTGGATTGCCCCCTTTGCGTTGAACTGGGCCGTGAACGGGCGGTGGCCCGATTTATCCATCATGGATTGCTTGATGTGAATGATCGGCGAAACCCTGGGTACGGCGCGGGCCCAAGCATAAGGATCGGTATCGTCGGGATCAGGCGACGTGACGTCGCCGTGATCAATGTCGGCCATCATCCACATCGGCACCGCCATGTCCGCAGCAGTCAGACGGTCCTGAAGCTTCATGCATTCCGCAATAGTGTGGCCAAATTCGCGTCCCACCGACATCGGCTCCCAGAAGACATTAGTTAGCCCGGCGCGTTTTGCGTGCTCCGCCACCTCGGACCAGCAGTCGATGGCAATTTGAAGCAATTCCTCGCGGCGGGTGGGATCATCAAAGTCCCGATAGGTGAAGATCGCGAATTGCGTGCCGATCGACGTGCCGCCGAGATCGCCGATGATATCCGCGAAGGTCTTGAACCAATCGACGTAATAGCGCCGCACGTCCCGGTCAGGATGACCGAAATGATTGAGCCGTCCGTACGGCCCTGTCATGCCCGACGTAACCCGCGCGCCGGTGCGCGTCAGGGCCGCGCCCATATCTCGGGTCAGACGACGGATCACCGGGGCGGGCCAGGACGGGTTGATGAATTCATGGGTCAACTGGATGTCGCGAATGCGGATATCGCGGGCGATGGCGTCGATCAGGTCATCGGGTTCAGCAAATCGATTGACCAGCGGATTGGTGTTGAGCGACAGCGTCAGCGCCATTACGCGGCCTCCCGCTTGTCTTCGAACCATTTGGTAAATGCGGCCTGTTCGGCATCGGTAAGATGCAACCGATGCTTGGTTCGGCGCCAAAGAATATCCTCAGCGGTCTGTGCCCATTCATGGCTTTCAAGATAGGCCACTTCCGCTTCATAAAGGGTGCCGCCGAAATACCGCCCCAATCCGTCAAGCGAGCTTGCACCGTCAACGATCTGCGCAATCCGGGTGCCGTAAAGCCGCCCGTAATGCCGCCGAAGATCGCGCGGCATCCAGGGGTAGTCCTGCTTCATCCGGTTGCGGAATTCCCCATAATCGGCCGCGTCCATATCGCCGCCGGGCAGAGGCGCATCTTCGGTCCAGTCGGCACCCATCCGGGGAAAAAACTTCTGGATCTTGTGCAAGCCGCGTTCAGCCAGTTCGCGGAAGGTAGTGATCTTTCCACCGAAGATGTTCAACAGCGGCACGCCGCCCGTTTCGTCGATGTCGAAGACATAATCGCGAGTCACAGCCGACGGGTTGCCCTGCCCGTCGTCGAAGAGTGGCCGCACACCCGAAAAGGTGGTCAGCACGTCTTCGCGGGTCAACTGTTCCTTGAAGTATTTGTTCACCGCGTCAATCAGGTATTGCACCTCCATCTCGTCGGCGGTCACGTCTTCGGCGCGGCCTTCATAGGCGATGTCGGTGGTGCCGATCAGCGCCTTGTCGCGTTCGTAGGGATTGATGAAGATCACGCGCTTGTCGTGGTTCTGTACCAGATAGGCATTCTCGCCCTTCCAGAATTTCGGCACGATGATGTGGCTGCCTTTGACCAGTCGCACGTTGCGCGCGCTGTTGGAGCCTGCCACGCGGTTGACCACGTCCGTTACCCAGGGGCCGGCGGCGTTGACCAGTAGTCTGGCCTCGAATTCGCGGGTCTCGCCGGTCACGGTGCTTTCTGTTGTCACCCGCCAGATATTGCCGTCGCGCCGCGCCGAAACGCATGGCGAGCGGGTGAGCACGGTCGCGCCGCGTTCGGCCGCATCCACGGCGTTCAGCACGACAAGTCGCGCATCATCCACCCAGCAGTCGGAATATTCGAAACCCCGTTTGTATTGGTCCTTGATGGCCGCGCCTTCCGGATCGCGGTGCAGGTTCAACATGCGGGTGCCCGGCAATTTCCTGCGCCCGCCCAAGTGGTCGTAAAGAAACAGGCCAAGACGCACCAGCCAGGCCGGACGGTCCTGCGGCGAATGCGGCAGAACAAAGCGCATCGGCCAGATGATATGCGGCGCGTTCTTCATCAGCACCTCGCGTTCGATCAGCGCCTCGCGGACCAAGCGGAACTCGTAATATTCCAGATAGCGCAGGCCCCCATGCACCAGCTTGCCCGAGCGCGAAGAGGTGCCCTCGGCCAGATCGTCCTTTTCGCAAAGAACAACGCTCAGCCCCCGCCCGGCTGCATCGCGGGCGATCCCGGCACCGTTAATACCGCCGCCAATCACGAACAGGTCGACTTTCTGAATATCTGTCATCTCTCAGGCTCCTTGCGAGGCACGCCCCGCCGCCAGCCCGTCCCAGACGGGGGCAAGGCTTTCGCGCGCATGTCTATAATTGGTAAAAAGGGCGTCGTAGACTGGCACCAGATCCGGGTCGGGTGCCTCCGGTTCTCCCAAAAGCGGCGTTGTCCAGTCTGCAATGCAGGCGTCCATCGTGTCGTAGGCACCGATCGCGACAGCGGCCATCATCGCGCAGCCCGCGGCCCCCGCCTCATCACGCGACGACACCCGAACCGGCGTATTGAGCGATGCCGCCAGAACCTTCCGCAAGGCATCGGATCGTGCCGCCCCGCCGGTCAGGCGCAATTCGCGGGGCATATCGCCCATGGCGGTGTAGCAATCACGCGCGGCCATCCCCAGCCCTTCGATCACCGCACGAATCACGTCGGGGAAGCGATGCGCTGCGTTCAATCCGACAAGACTGGCCCGCGCATCGGCATTGACGAAAGGTCCGCGTTCGCCCGCTTCCGAGATATAGGGATGGTAAATCAGCGCGCCGGGGCGCGACCGCGCCATCCAGCCGTCGATTTTGGCAACCATCTGGGCATGGGTGGGCGCGCTGCCGACCTCTGCCATCAAATCTTCGGCCAGCGCCAGCGCCCAGTCGATATTAAGCGTCGCTGCCATGTTGGTCTGCACCTGCGTGACAAGGTCAGGGATGGGCAGGCAGATGACATATCCCGTCCCCTCGGCATTGAGATGTACCTCGTCGGATCTGACCGCCCGCATATGTACGCCGGTCGACCCCACCGTGGAACAGGCCGCGCCTGCGTCGCCGGTATGCACGCCCGCGCCAAGCGCCGTCATCACCATGTCGACATAGCCCAAGGAAACCGGCGTGCCTGCACGAAGGCCGGTTTGCGTCGCAGCTTGGGCGGTCAAGGCCCGTGTCTCCTGCGCACCGTCGATAATCTCGGGCAGCAGGCGCCGGTGATTTTCCAACCCCAGCGCCGCGATCACGGTGTCGCTGTATCGCCGGCTCCGGAAGTCACCAAAGGTGAAGCTCGCCTCGGAGGGGTCGGTTGCCCGAACTCCGGTCAGATTCAGAAACAGCCAGTCCTTGCAATGCAGCGCCACATCCGCACGATCCAGCAATTCAGGGCAAGTGGCAGCCATATGCGCCATCTGACTGCCTTGCTGGCATGTGTTCAACCCGGTGCCCGTCGCCTCGAACCGCGCACGGTTCGCTTCGCCCGAGGACAGCCGCCGTACCGTCGGGGCCGCCCGCGCATCAAGCCAGAGCCAAGCATCGCCGACGGCCTCGTTGGATTTGTCGACGAGCCATGTCCCATCGCCTTGACCCGTCAGCGCCACGGCAACGGTACGTTCGGAAAGCCGACCGACCTTTTCGCCCAAACCGCGCAGGGCGGCGACGCAATCGGCCCAGGTCTGAGGCAGCGATTGGGTGGCCGATCCGTCGGCACCCATGACATAGCAATTGCGCACCGAGGCAGACGCCAACTGCTGACCCTTCAGGTCGAACGCCACCGCCTTGATGACGGATGTTCCTGCATCCACGCCGATGATCAGATCGGACGAATCGGCCATTTGCTGTCTCCTTGCAGGGGTTTGTCACCGCGGTCTTCCCTACGCGACGCCCTTGTTTATCCCACGTTTCAGCGGTGTTTTTCGAAGACGTCTCAATGTCCTTGAAAGTCGAACCTCACTGCGCTTGGTTAAACTGGATGTATCACAAATAAATTGCGCCGTGTGAAATTTTTTACAGACAGAGTAATTTTTTTCTACTATGGTCTGGTTAACTAGTCGCACAAAGGGTGCGGCGAGTCGCTAATCCATACGCAGGATTGAGGAGTCCTTTGGATCAGTGACGGTGGAGGAGAAGCCCAACATCGAAAGGTGGGCATTTCCATTCAATGACGGCGCCAGAGGTTTCTGACGCAGAATCACGCGGCCCGGCTTTCTGGGTCGGACAGCAAGGGGGCACGTCCGCAATGGCAAAAACCGGCACCGTATCTGCCAGCGCATCCAAGGCGACGCGACGCAAGGCAATCACAGCTATCGCGGCGGCTGTACTTTTGGGCGCGATCGCCTTTGACACCAAGGTGGTCACGATAGGCGGCGACGAGGATCTGCGCCAGCAAGCCTTCAATCCCGACAGTTTCGGCACGCGGGAGTTTCCCCGCATCCGCGACCATGTGACTGATAAAGCGCCCGATGCGGCACGGCTGGCCGAAGAACTGGTGGCTGACAAAAACGCCGCCATCGCCGCCTATGGCACGATGGCCGGGGCTTTCCCGGTGATGCCGGTGACATTCACCGGCACCGTCGCGGATGGCAAATCCGGCATCTTCACGGTTGACGTCGAAGGCTTGCCCGAAGGTTTCGGCCTGCGGGTTCAGACCGGTCCGGCAATCAACGGCACGGAATTGCGCGACGTCACCGGGGACATCGAATTTGGCGCTTTCAAGAACCAGATTGAATACCAAGATGCCGGCGCAGGCATCAACCGCGCCATGGCCGCAGAAATTCTGGCAGATATTGACCGTGAGTCGTTAAGTGGCAAGACCATCACCGTCACCGGTGCCTTTACCATGATCAACCCGAAAAACTGGCTGGTCACCCCGGTGGCTTTCGAGGTGCAGTGATGAAAACCTCGGTCCATGACGAAACCTTGACGCGCGCGCCGGAAACAGCCGATGTGGTTCTGGCCGCGCGGGATGTCACCAAGAGCTTTGGGGCTGTTCACGCTTTGAAGGGCGTGAATTTCGATGTGCGGCACGGACAGGTCACCACGCTGTTCGGGGAGAATGGCGCGGGCAAGTCGACATTGATGAAAATTCTCTCGGGCGTGCAATTACCGACATCCGGTGAGTTGCTTCTTGATGGCAATCCCGTCGAGATCAAATCCACCGTCGAGGCGCGCGAACTGGGCATTTCGATCATTCACCAGGAACTGTCGCTGGCACCCAACATGAACGTGCGGGACAACATCTTCATGGGCCGCGAGATCATGGGACCGCGCGGCGTGAATTTCGCCGAAGAAGAACGCCAGTGCCGCGCGCTGATGGAAGAGCTGGAGGAAGACATCGACCCGCTGACGCCGGTCGAGGAGCTGCGCCTTGGCCAGCAGCAGATTGTCGAGATCGCCCGCGCGCTTTCGGTAAATTCCCGCATTCTGATCATGGACGAGCCAACATCGGCACTGTCCGCATCGGAAGTCGACGTGCTGTTCAAGGTGATCCACGACCTGACGGAACGCGGGGTCTCCATCGTCTATATCTCGCACCATCTGGAAGAGGCCCTGACCATCACCGACCACGCGGTCGTGCTGCGTGACGGGGTGATGACAGCCTATGCGCCGCGCGCCGACATCGACCTGGAATGGATCGTGCGCAACATGGTCGGCGAGAATTTCGACCTTGGGTCGCCGCCCGACACGACCTTTGGCGACGTGGCGCTATCGGTTCAGGATCTCACGGTGCCCGCTCCGGGCGGTTCGGGCTATTCGGTCGTTGATCGGCTGTCGCTGGATGTACGTCAGGGCGAAATCGTCTGCATCTACGGTTTGATGGGGGCGGGCCGTACCGAATTGATGGAATGCATTGCAGGGCGTCTGTCCTCCTCCGACGGCAAGGTGGCCCTGCATGGCCGCGACATCGCCGGTATGACCATCGCACAGAGGATAGACGCGGGGCTCGTCCTTACGCCCGAAGACCGTCAGCGCGACGGGCTGGTGCAGACCATGACCGTCGGTCAGAATCTGTCTCTGGCCTCCATCGGGGCCTTTACCCGGCGGCTGTTCACCTCGAAAGCCGATGAACAGGCGATCATCGACCGTTCGATCCGCGAGGTCACGATCAAGACCGACGGCGGCGGGGCGGCCATCGGGTCGCTTTCAGGGGGCAACCAGCAGAAGGTGGTGATCGGAAAAATGCTGGCGACCAAGCCTTCGGTGGTGCTTTTGGACGAACCGTCGCGCGGCATCGACATCGGCGCAAAGGCGGAGGTGTTCGGTCTTTTGGCCAAGGGTGCGCAGCAGGGTCTCGCGGTGGTCTATTCGACGTCCGAAGTCAGCGAATGTCTGTCCATCGCCCACCGCATCATCGTCATGCACAAGGGCAAAATCTCGGCCACTTTCGGCCCCGACGCCACCAAGGAACAGATCATGGCGGCCTCGGGCGAGGTCGATCTGCGACAAAGCCTGATCGCGTCTTTCGGACTGGATCATTGCGAGGTGGTGACAGATCTGCACCAGGACGATCTGGCGCTTCGGGCGCTTGGCATCGCCGGCGGCAAATTTCTGTCGGCAGAAATTTTAGATGGGCGCGACAAGATAATCGGCGCGGGTCATGGTCGGACGCTCATAGCCTGTGTCGAAAACCTGGATGGGAAACCGGCCCCCGGCCTGAAGGTCGTTTCGCTGATGGGGGCGCTGACCACCGGCGCGGATCTGAACCCCCATGCCATTGTGGCGAAACTGGCGGAACTGACCGGCGCGGAACCGGCGTCGATGCCGGTGCCGTTCATCGCAAACTCCACCGCCGACCGGAATGTTCTTCTGGGCCAGAAGGCGGCGCAGAAGGCGATAGATCTGACAAGTCGGGCGGATCTGATGATCGTCGGTATCGGCACCACGGCCCCGGAGGCCGAACTGGTTGCCACCGGCATGATCGAGCAGGAAGAAATGGTGGAAATCTACCGCGCCGGGGGCGTTGGCGAGATGCTGGGCCATTTCTTCGACGAGCGCGGTAAATCGGTGGGGCAGGACATCAGCGATCGCATCCTGACGCAGCCGCTGGATAAATTGAAAGGCCGTCGGATCGTCGCTGTCGCAGGGGGAGCCGTCAAGATCCATGCGATCAAGGCGGTTCTGGAAAGCGGGCTATTGAGCGGCCTGATCACAGACGAACACACTGCTCGGGCCATTGTCGACATGGACAAGCCCGACGCGGCGCAGCACTGAAACGGAGATCCTCGACATGACCGATGTCACCACCAACAAGAAACATGGCTCCGGCGGGTTGTTCGCCAGCGTTTTCGGAAAAAATGCCAGCATTGTGCAAATCCTGCTGGAAGGCCGGGCATTCTTTGCTCTGATCCTGATTATCGCGGTATTCTCCTTCCTGTCACCGAATTACGCGACGGTGTCGAACTTTTTGATCATGGCCAACCATGTGGCGATCTTTGGTCTTCTGTCGGTCGGCATGTTGCTGGTCATCCTGAACGGCGGCATCGACCTGTCGGTGGGTTCGGTGCTGGGTCTGACCGGAGTGTTTGCCGGGTACCTGATGCAAGGGATCGAGGTGGAAGCGAGCGGTGTGATCCTCTATCCGCCGGTCTGGGCCGTCGTGGTCCTGACCCTCGCGCTTGGTGCTTTCGTCGGCGCGGTCAATGGCGTGCTGGTGGCGTTCTTCCGGGTGCCGGCCTTCGTCGCGACGCTCGGGTCGCTTTACGTTGCGCGGGGTGTGGCCCTGTTGATGACCAACGGGCTGACCTTCAACAACCTTTCCGGTGATCCCAGTTTCGGCAATACAGGCTTTGACTGGCTGGGCTTCAACCGCATTGGCGGAGTGCCGATCGGGGTGGTTGTGCTGGCCGTGGTGGCGATTGCCGCCGGGCTGCTGCTGTCGCGAACTGCCTTCGGCCGCTGGCTTTATTCGTCGGGCGGCAATGAACGTGCAGCGGAATTGTCCGGCGTTCCGGTCAAGAAGGTGCAGATCGCCGTCTACGTGCTGTCGGGCATGTGCGCGGCAATCGCGGGCCTTGTGCTCAGCTCGCAGCTGACCTCTGCCGGGCCGACCGCAGGCACCACCTATGAACTGACCGCCATCGCAGCGGTCGTGGTGGGCGGCGCATCGTTGATGGGCGGGCGCGGCTCGGTACGCGGCACGCTGCTGGGTGCCTTTGTCATCGGCTTTCTGTCTGACGGCCTCGTCATCATCGGCGTCTCGTCCTACTGGCAGACCGTTTTCACGGGTGCCGTGATCGTGCTCGCCGTGATGCTCAATTCCATCCAATACGGGGGCAAGACCCGCAAGGGCTGACCCCGACCCAGTTTCGCGCTGTTTCGGGCGGAAAGACCCGACGCGAAGATCCGCCGGGCAACCGGCAACAACCAAAATACCATGGGAGACATCAAAATGATCAAGTTCACCAAACGCGCCCTTCTGGCCGCGGCAACCGCTCTGCCCCTGATGGCAGGGTCCGCCTGGGCCGAAGGCCTGATCTCTATCATCGTGACTGATCCGGCGAACCCCTACTGGTTCACCGAAGGCGAAGTCGCGAAGGCCACCGCCGAAGAACTGGGATATGACGCCACCGTGGCCGCGCACAAGGGCGACACCAACGTTGAATCCAATCTCATCGACGCTGCCATCACCAACGGTGCCAAGGCGATCATCCTCGACCCGGCCAATGCGGACGGTTCTGTCGGTGTCGTACGCAAGGCCACCGAGGCCGGCATCCCGGTCTTCCTGGTGAATGCCGAGATCAACGAAAGCGGCATTGCAATCGCACAGCTGGTGTCGAACAACGCCCAGGGTGCGGCGCTTGGTGCGGTTCAGTTTCAATCGCTCGTGGGTGACGAGGCCAAATATGTCGAGTTCTTCGGCAACCCGGCCGACAACAATGCGGCCACGCGATCAAATGGCTACGAGACGGTGCTGAGCCAGTATCCGGACCTTGAAAAAGTGGCCGAGGAAGTCGCCAACTGGGACCGCACGCAAGGCTACAACAAGATGCAGTCGATCATTCAGGCAAACCCGGAAATCGATGCCGTTATTTCGGGCAACGATGAAATGGCGCTTGGTGCGATTGCCGCGCTGAAGGAAGCTGGCAAGCTGGAAGGCATGATCGTCGGCGGGTTCGATGGCTCGCCCGACGCGGTGGACGCGGTCAAGGCCGGTGAAATGGCCTATACTGTCCTCCAGCCCGTCGCGGTCTTTTCGCGCGAGGCGGTGATCCAGGCTGACCACTACATCAAGAACGGTGAGCCGATGGTCGACACAGAAAAGCAACTGTTCGACTGCCTGCTGATCACAGCCGACAATGTGGGCAATTACACGGCTGCATTCACGCTGTCGGAATAACGACATGGATGGGCGCGCGAGACCGGGCGCGCGCCCATCATCTCCTTCTTTCGTTTGAAATGCCCCGAGGTGCCGACCTTATTGAATTACAGCCGGAACAAGACGGTTGCCATTGTGGACGCTCATGGAAAGTCACGGTTGGGTGCCAATTGACCTGGCAAGGAACCGTTTGTGCCATGAGCGTCCTGCAACACCTACCCGCCGAGTTTGGGACGGGCCTCGGCAGTGGTTTCAAGTACTGACATCGTCATGATGTCGTCTACTTTCGGTGGATCTTGTGCGAATTGGTTAAGTGACGAATAGATATCGATCTGCTTTTGCCATGTGGCTGGGTCCATCGTGCCCCATCCGTTTGCTGCGGTTTTTTCGTCAAAGGAATAATCCATTGCAAGGTCCACGGCTGCCATTTCATTGTCCCGGTCGAGGTTCGGATAACGTTCAACGAGAAAATCAACGGCCTCTTCGCGGTTGTCATAGACCCAGCCCCAGCCCTTTGAGCCGGCTCGGATCATGGCGTCCACCTGAGGCCGGTAATTCGCAAGCGTCTCATCCGTCACATAGTACGGGTTGGCGTAGAGTTTGACGCCTGCATCCCACAACGTCATGTCCACCCGTTGATCGCCCAGAATTTCAAGCGCGCTGGTATTTGTATTCCACCCAGTCACGACATCGACCTGGCCGGTCATCAGCGGTGTCATGTCCGCCCCCATCACCGAGAGCTCAATATCGTCTTCGGACATTCCGTTTTCAGCCAGCAATGCCTGAAGCAGCACCCGAGCCAAGCCATTGGTCGCAACCTTCTTGCCAATGAGATCTTCCGGCTTGTTGACCGGGTTGCTTTTGAGAGAAAAGTAGGTGAACGGATGCTGCTGATATCCAACGGCGATACATTTGACCGGTATCCCGGCGGAACGCGCCAGCATGAGCGACGGACTGGACGAGATGGACCCCAGGTTCGCGCGCCCACTGGCCACCGACGCCACACCATCAATCTGCGGGCCACCTGGCATTACCTTTAACGTCAACCCTTCGTCCGCGTAATAACCCAGTTTGTCGGCGGCGACTTCGCCGATGATTCCGTTGCTGGCCAGCCAGCCAAGCTGCAAGGTTACGGCAAAACTGTCCTGCGCGTGTGCCGGCGAGATCTGG
This sequence comes from Primorskyibacter flagellatus, assembly GCF_048268605.1. Lineage (NCBI taxonomy): Bacteria > Pseudomonadati > Pseudomonadota > Alphaproteobacteria > Rhodobacterales > Roseobacteraceae > Primorskyibacter > Primorskyibacter flagellatus. The sequence continues at coordinate 13,690 of NZ_JBLWVF010000015.1, read as the reverse complement.
AACAAATTTCCGGCGCAAGCCATGCCGGCGGTCGCACCGGCAGATTTCAAAAGGCCCCGGCGGGTGAAACCGGTTTTGGAAGTGCTCTTCATTGTACTCTCCTGTTGGGTATTTTGTTATTTTCAAGTTTGCGTGTCGGGCACTCTGACAATCATGCCGTCCATGCTTTCGTCGACCGTCAACTGACAACTCAGACGACTTTCCGTGGCGGGATCGATCACGAACTCAAGCATGCCCACTTCGTTATCCCTGGCCGGTGTCAGCTTTTCGCGCCAGGGGGCGTCGATGTAGCAATGGCAGGTGCCGCAGGCACAGGATCCTCCGCACTCTGCTATGATCCCGGCCACCCCGACATCAATCGCAGCCTGCATGACGGTTCCGCCTACGGAAACCTCTGCTTCTGTTTCTTTACCATCTGCTTCGACAAATTTAATCAACGGCATATCAGGCTCTAGGCCTCCTTCAGTTTGATCATGAGGGTTTTTGGTCCCCGCACCGACAATCCGCGCTTGTATTCCGGGTTCTCATCGACAAGCTCGATCTCGCTGTAGCGCTTGAACAAGGTGTTGAAGATCACGTCCATGTCCAGACGCGCGAGGTGGTTGCCAAGACAGAAATGCGTACCGCCCCCAAACGAGATATGTCGGTTGGGTGAGCGCCCGACATCGAAGACATCGGGATCATCAAACTGTGCCGGATCGCGATTTGCGGCCCCGTAAAGCAGACCGAACCGTGTGCCGGCGGGGTAGTCGTAGCCCCCGACCGTGACATCCCGCGTCGCGAAGCGGTGGAAGTATGGCAGCGGCGAATTATAGCGAAACATTTCCTGGATCGCGGTCTTCATCAACTCGGGCTGAGCCCTGAGCCGTGCCATCTGATCCGGAAACTGAAGCAGCGCATGCATGCCGGACCCGATCGTATCGATGGTTGATCCGTGACCTGCGCGCAGAACCTGCATGGCAAGCGCGACCAACTCATCTTCGGTCAGTTCACCGGCCTGCTTGGCCTCGAACATCCGGGTCAGCAGGTCATCCTGAGGTTTGACTGCCCGTTGGTCCAGAAGTGTCGACAGATACTCGTAGAACTCTCGTGTTGCATTCTCTGCCAGATCCTTGCCGGCCTGCGTCCGCCCGATATTCCAAAACGATACGATGTCTTCCGACCATTTGCGCAACCGCGCACTGTCATCAGCCGGCACACCGAGGACACGACCAATGATGTGACCCGGCACATGGGCTGCAAAATCCGCGATGAAATCAATTTCGGACTGATTGGACACCTTGTCGAGCAACGCGTTGACGATATCCTGCACCGCAGCCCGCTGGCGCTCCACTATTGCCGGGGTAAATTCACGGAAAACCACTTTGCGAAGACGGGCATGGGTATCGCCTTCGCTGTCCAGCAGGCTGTTTTGCACAAACCTTTCATGATGCGGCATGTCGTGCATGTTCATCCGGGTCTTGCGCGCCAGTTTTTCGGTTTCGCTCAAATTCTCGTCGACGACCCGCAGCATCGACTTGTCCAGGGCGACTTCCTGAACATCGGCAAACCGCGTGAGCATCCAGGTCTTTTCGCCCTCGTAGAAATAAGGCCGGTCGAGCTTTCGCATCGCGGCATAGGTAGGATACGGGTCTTGGGCGAATTCGGCCGAAAGCGGCCGGAAGTCGATCGTATCGCCTTGTTCATCCAGCATGTCCTGATCTCCCCTGCTTGATGTTGATGTTGTGGCGTCAGATTGCTTCTATCACCTGCGAGCGACAGGAAGGATGTTCCCAACTCTCAAAGAAATGGATATTACTATCACATGTCAGACCCCCTGAAGCCGCCAGCATTCCATCGCTACCGTGAGATTCACTACTACACACCCGGTACGCTGGATCAGCCTTTCCCCTATCAGATCCTTGCGGCAGGGCGCAGCCGAACCGGGCCTGAGCGCCCTGCCCACACTGCGGTCTATCAACATCACACGTTTATCCTGACGCTCTCCGGAAAGGGCAGGATCACATGGGCTGGCCGATCAACGGATGCATGTGCCGCTACGGTCACTTGGTTGGACACTTCACAGAAATATGCACATTCCTGCCATCCCGATAGCGACCATTGGGAACATATCTGGCTCGGCATGTCCGGCTACGGGCTGGATATGCTGTTCGAAAGGATAACCGGTGGCCGAAATCCCGTACATCGGGCGAATGTGAAGATGCGTGGAGTGTTCGAGGACGTATTGCAACATCTGAAAGACACCAGTGGTGTCAAGGCACCGATATCGGCACTATTGGCGGCACATCTGGTCGAGATCCTGGCCAATACCGACGAAGTTCTGGAAGAGCCGTCATCCTCGCCATTCCATCTCCTCATGACGGCGGTGAAGAACGAATTGAACGAGCGATGGGACGTGCGCAAAATGGCTTCACTCGCAGCGTGCAGCGCGTCACATTTTCACCGGAAGTTTCAGAAAATCCAAGGGGTATCCCCAATGGAGTGGCTCAAACTTGAGCGGATCAATGCGGCCAAGTATCTTCTGTCCGCGACCGATCTTTCGATATTCGAGGTTGGTCAGAAATGCGGATATCCGGACCCATATCATTTCAGCCGGGTCTTTTCCCGCACGGTCGGAATATCGCCGACCGGATTTCGAAAGATGACTGGCCGTTAGCAGGTCTATGGTTCCGCATGAAAAGACCGGTCCATGCGGTTATACCTGCATAGAACCAACCGAACGAAACATAGGCCGTCTTGACGGCAATATAGAAGCCGGTTCCAACTTCGTGACATGCAGATTGATCGTGCCCGCATTCAGCGACCTCCTGACCCACTTGTCCAACAAGGACAGCAGCGGCTGAATTTTTAGCACGAGCCGCTTTCGAGGCGAATTGAGCAGTCCGAACCGATATTGCGCTACGCGAGCATCAGCCAGCTGCCTGCCGTAGGAAAGGCGGCATTGTCGAGTTGGGTCACCGTGAAAAGAAAACGTAGGGCAGAGATGCGTCAGTTCTTATCAACCGGTCGGGATCGCATCCGCGCGGCGGTCTCCCGTTCCGCCCGTTTACAGCACATCGGTGGCAGACCGCGGTCCATCAAGTCCATATCTTCGAGAACCATGTCCCCCATCTGCTTGAAGGCAACATCCAGCGCGCCCGCCCGGTGCGCAGAGCGCAGCAATCCAGGCAGCGTCCGCGCCCGATGACCGGTTGGTAGTGGTTCTTCCGGGAAGACATCGGTGGCGGCGATGATATGCCCTTCGGCCACCGCATCAAGCAAGGCGTCAAAATCGACTACATCCGCGCGGCTGAGCAAGATAAACGCCGCACCCTCGCGCATCTGCGCAAATGCATCGGCACCCAGAAAACCGCGATTGTCCGTCGTCACAGCAGCAACGACGAAAACCACATCAGACTGCGCCAACACCGTATCAAGGGTCGCAGGTATCACTTGATGGTCGCGCAGGATGGAGGGTGCAATCCATGGATCATGAACCTGAATGTTGCAGCGAAACCCGGCCAGAACACGGGTCAGCGCACGCCCCAGATCGCCAAAGCCAATGATCCCGACATCGGCACCTGTCAAAAGCCGTGCTTGCGCGTTGCCATCCCCGCCCCATTGTTCGGTTCCATCGGCAAATCCGGTATCCGCAGGGGTAATGCCGCGCAACAGGTCCAAAGCAAAGCCTAGACCAATCTCTGCGACGGGTAGCGCGAATGCGGCACCCGTTGTCAGAACATGGATGCCTCTGCCAAACACTTCATCGTAAGGCATGTTATCTTGCAAGTTGGATTCGACGTTCAGAACCGCGCGCAGTGACGTAAGTCGCGCCAGTGTCTCTGACGACAAGGGCGGCTGGCCAAGGATGTAGCGCGCACCCGCCAGCACCGAACCGTCCAATTGCGCCACGTCTGCCGCGCTGGTTTCCACGATCTCATACTTTGCGCGCAACTGGGCCAGTTTGTCGGGTGTAAAAATCAGATCCAGGCTGCGCGGCTCGGGTGCAGATATGACGATTGGCTTGTTTCCAGACACGAGAGACTCCTGTTAACTTCGGCCGTTGAACCGATTTACTTTTGATATAAACCGATTTATCTTTCGATTCGAGCCATATTTTCGTTTTCATTGATTTCGATGGCCCAGGGGGAGCATGACAAACAGCAGGCGCGCGACCATCCACGATGTTGCCCGTATGGCAGACGTGTCGGCAGCGACCGTATCGAAGGTCATGCGTGGGGTCACCTCTGTGAAACCCGCCAATGTCGTGCGCGTCAAAGAAGCCATTTCGCAACTCGATTACCGGATGGACCCGCTTGCATCCGGCTTGCGCAACGAACAACGCCGGATCATCGGGGCCGTCGTCCCTGATCTGGAAAGCCCTTTCTTTGGCGCACTTGTTACCGGGCTTGAAAGTGCCGCAGAGGACGCCGGTTACACGATGATCATCGCCAGCTCTTGCGAGGATGAGGGGCGCGAGGCGGATCTGATTACCCGGATGGATGATTGGCGTGTGGCTGGGACCGTTCTGGTGCCGGTCCGGTCCGAACGCGGGCGTGGTGCCGAACAGTTGCACGCGCTCGATATGCACGCAGTGCTTGTTGATCGGGTCTCTGCCAGTGATCGGTTCGATACAATCGCCGCAGATAATTTTGCGGCATCCGCCAGCGTTGCCGATCTCCTGGTTGGGCAAGGGCACAGATCCATTCTGCTCCATAGTGCGACGCGGATTTCAAAGGCGGCGCGCACCCGGCAGGAAGGGTTCATCTCACGGGTGCAGGCTCTTGATCCCACTGTGCGCATCGACACACTGATTTCGGACGGCGGCGTCGAAGGACACCGCGCAGGGATCCGCTCTTATTTTGACAAGATGGATCCCAATGATCCAATCACTGCGGTTTTTTCGCTATCGCAACACTCTACCCTGATCGTGCTGGGCGAGATCCGGCGCCGCGAAATGCGAATCCCCGATGACGTGGCGCTTGTGGGTTTCGACGATGCCGAATGGATGCGGATCACCTGGCCTTCGATAACCGCTGTCGCTCAACCTGTCGAACAGATCGCGCGGCGGTCGATTGCCACGCTTTTGGGCCGGGTCGAAGGCAACATCGATGGGTTTCGCGTGCAACATCTGGAGCCGTGTGAATTGCGGCCTCGTCAATCCAGCGGGCAGCGCCCGATGATGCTGCGCAATTCAAGACAATACCAACGCGATTAAAACAAAGTGGAGGAGAGACCATGTTCAACAAGATGTTCAAAACAAAACTGAGTGCTGCCGTATTGGCTGCTGCGGCAGCGGCAAGCCCCGTACAGGCCGAAGGGGAATACGGCATTTTGATGAAAACCCTCGCGAACCCGTTCTGGGGTGCGATGGGTCAAGGCGTAGAAGACGGCGCAAAGGCCGCTGACGTCGAATACTTCATTCAAGCTGTAGAAAGTGATCAGGCGGCAGAAAGCCAGCTGAACGTGTGCAACACGATGTTGGAACGCCGCCCCGTCGCCATGATCACAGCGGCGATCAACTCGACCAATCTTTTGCCTTGCCTGAAATCCGCGCAAGATGCCGGAATCAAGATCGTTGACCTTGACGGGAACCTTGACCCCGCAATTCTGGACGCAGAAGGGATTGAAATCACCTTCCGCATCGGGTCGGACAACGTACTTGCCGGGGCGCAGGGTGCCGAATTCATGGTCGGCCAGCTGGGCGCGGATGCCACAGGTCCGGTCCTCGTGATCGAAGGGCTGTCGGGCAATATCACGGGTCAAAACCGGACCTCTGGCTTTGCTGACAAACTGGCGGAACTGGCCCCCGGACTTGAGATCGTGGCCTCCCTGCCGGGTGACTGGGATCGCGGCAAAGCGGCGAACATCACCAACGATATCCTGACCCGCAACCCTGATCTGGTCGGCATTTTTGCGGCCAATGACGGTATGGCGCTAGGGGCGGTTGAAAGCGTGTTTGCCGCAGGTAAGGGCGGTGATGTCGTCATCATCGGAGTCGATGGCAACTCGGACGCTGTGACGTCAATTCAGGCCGGACGCTTGACAGCTTCGGTTGCGCAATTGCCGTATCTGGTTGGTCAGCAAGCGGTCGAAAACGTGAAGGCCGTGCTCGAGGGCGGCGATGTCGAGCCCCAGATCACCGTTCCGACACTTGTCCTGACCAAAGAGGTCATGGATGCAGGCACTGATCCATTGCTCGAGTCCGTCAAGTAATCCTTCCGGTGGTGCAGGATCAATTCCTAGCCTGCACCATATCACCGGCGCGTACACCGTGCCGGTGATACATTTCTTAACACGAGGGCAATATGGCAACTTCACCAACCCGGACAGACGCACGGCGACCGGGCCGATGGGCGCGTCTTCAAGCCCGATCCATCGAACAACTTCACGTCCGACTTGAAAGCCTGATCGTCCTGATCGCGTTGTCGACGTTGATGGCGATCCTGTCACCGTATTTCCTTTCGGTCAGCAACTTTCTGAACATATTGCTCGCCACGTCGACGATTGGCGTGCTGGCGATTGCGGCGACGTTCGTGCTCAGTTCCGGCGGGCTTGATCTTTCCTTGGGCTCTGTTCTGGGCTTCTCGGGTGTCTGCGGGGCGGCCGTTGCGGTCAAGCTGGGTGCGCCCATGCCGATCGCAGTGATTGCAACGATCGGGGCCGGGGCGTTGGCCGGGTTGGTAAATGGGCTGATTATTACGCGGGCCTTTGTTCCGGCATTCATTGTAACGCTGGGCATGCTGGGAATTGCGCGCGGCCTCGCTCTGGTCATCTCGGACGGACGGGTCATTTACGGTCTGCCCAATGCGATGGTCTATTTGGGCCAAGGACGACCGTTTGGTATTCCAATGCCTGTCATTATCTTTATCGTGACCGCCATCGTCACGCATATGGTGCTGGCCTACACACGGTATGGGCGGCACACGCTGGCCATTGGCGACAGCGAGAACGCCGCGCGCACCTCTGGGATCAACGTCGATTTTCATCGATTGACGCTTTATGTCCTTTCAGGCGGTCTGGCTGGCCTTGCCGGTTTGCTTTTTGCAACCCGGATCAACTCTGGCGATCCGACGGCGGGAATTGCCTATGAACTGACCGCGATCACGGCAGCGATCATCGGCGGCACAAACCTGTTTGGCGGGCGGGGTTCCATCCTCGGGACGATGATTGGCGCGTTGATCATGGGTGTTCTTCAGAACGGCCTGAACCTGCTGGCCGTCCAAAGCTACTATCAGCAGATGGCCATTGGTGGTGTGTTGATCCTGGCCGTTTTCATCGACCAATATCAGGTCCGCAAGGAGAGCCGGATATGACCCTTTTGACCGTCAGCGGTATCCGAAAAAGCTTTGGCGCGGTTGATGTGCTGCATGGCGTCGATTTCAGTGTCGGTGCCGGCGAAGTTCTAGGCCTTGTCGGTGACAACGGTGCTGGAAAATCGACCCTGATGAAAATTGTGACCGGCATGTATAAGGCAGACGCGGGTGACGTGGTTCTTGGCGGGACTTCCGTTCTGGACCTTTCGCCGGGCGAGCGGCGCGCCAAGGGGATTGAGATGATCTATCAGGACCTTGCGCTGGCCAAACAACAGGATGTCGCCGCCAACATCTTTCTGGGTCGTGAACCTGTACGGCGGGTCTTTGGCGTGAACTTTGTCGACCGCACCAAGATGAAACAAGATGCGCAAGCAATGATCACGCGACTGGGTGCCAACCTGCCCGCGATCAACAGACCTGTTGGGTCCTTCTCTGGCGGTCAGCAACAATCGGTCGCTATCGCCCGTGCACTGACTTTCAATCCCAAGGTCGTGATCATGGATGAACCGACCGCGGCCCTTGCGGTCCGCGAAGTGCAAGGCGTGCTGGACCTGATCCGTCAGTTGCGGGATCAGGGGATCGGCGTGATCCTGATCTCACACCGCTTGAACGACGTATTATCTGTCACGGATCGGATCGTCGTTCTGCATCACGGGCGTGCAGCGGCCAATCTGGTCACCAAGGAAACAACGATGACCGATGTCGTCTCCGCGATAGTCGGTGGTGGTGACATGGCAGAGGCCGCAGCACATGAGGCACAGGGTTAGATATGGCACAACTTGGATTGCACACATTCGCCGTCGCCCCGAAATGGGATGTCGCGACCATGCGCACACTGCGCATGAAATTTGAAACCCACAAGGTGCGCGTTCTGGAAATCCCTTTGCTCGACCCATCGGAAATCGATGTCGCGGAGACACGCGCGTTCTGCGAGGAAACCGGCATCACACCTGTGTGCTCGCTTGGTCTTCCGCCAGAAATTGATGTGATCACCGATCCGGATGCAGGCATGGCGTTTCTCGAACCTGCCTTTGACGTAGCTTCTGGCATTGGGGCGCCGTCGCTGTCGGGCGTGACCTATGGAACCATCGGCAAAATCTCTGGTAGCCCGCGCACGCAGGCTGAATTTGACGGCACGGCCAGCTTTATCAAGCGCGCGGCGGCGCGCGCAAAGGCGTTCGGCTTGGGTCTCGGCATCGAACCTTGCAACCGATACGAGACCCATATCATGAACACTGGCGCAGACGGGCGTGCCTATTGCGAGGCCGTGGGGGCGGACAACCTTTTCATCCATCTTGATACCTACCACATGAACATCGAAGAGGTATCATTCGCCCAAGGTTTTGCCGACTGCGGGCCACATCTGGGTTACGTCCATCTGTCAGAAAGCAATCGCGGCGCACCGGGAACAGGCATGATCGACTGGCAGGCAGCATTTCAGGCCCTCGTCGACGTTGAATTCGATGGCATCACTACCCTGGAAAGCATGAATCACGTCCATGAGGCCATTGCGTCCGCCCTTGCCATCTGGCGACCGGTGGCGGCAAACCCAAATGACGTGATCGATAATGGTCTACCTCACCTGCACAAAGCTGCAAGAATGGCAGGGTTTCACTACAGCTAGGGCAAATTGGCGCTTCAGAAAATAGTGGGGCCATTATCGTTACCAGCTGCGCAGATCGCACGCACCGACCCTCCAGAGGCGCGGCAGAATGACACCATGAAATCGCAAAGTGCCTTGCGTGCGGAAAGCGCAAACAGACAGATTACTCCTCGCTTTGTCCGCGTCCCGAGACATCCGTTTGATCGAGAAAGCGCAGCCGATTTCCAAACGGATCGAGAACCTGCATCTGAAGACCCCAGGGCAGTTTTTCCAACCCTGGTCGGCTGTTCGGATAGGGCAGCAGAGAGCTGTGCCAGTCCCGCAATCCGCAAACGTAGACCATAGCGGCCGCCCCCGGCGTGCCATCGCCATGATGCTCGCTCAGATGCAAATGAAACTCTCCCAGCCGCAGAAAAGCGTAAAGCGGCGCGGTCGCATCAAAGCGATGCTCGCCCTCCCATGTGAAGCCCAGCCAGCCGACATAGAACTCCCGCGCCTTTGACTCGTCGAAACTGCGGAAAATCGGCGCGATCTGTGTGACCTTCGGGATCATGCCGGTTGTTTTGCGTCGATTTTCTGAATGGCGCTGAACCCCTCAAAACGTGGCGCTCCCTCATGCAGCTTGCGGCTTTGACCGGCTTTCGCATGGGCGGCGCGGAATTCTTCACTGGTTGTCCACGCGCGGAAATGCGCCTCGCTTTGCCATGTCGTGTGCGAGGCATACAGAATGCGTCCCTCTGTCTCAGCGCCTTTCAGCATCTGGAACGACACGAAGCCCTCCATGTCCTGCAAGCGGCTTTCGCGGGTGAGCCAAAGCTCTTCGAATTCCGCGGCATTTTCAAGCGGTACGGTAAAGCGGTTCATGGCAAGATACATGGGGTGTCTCCTTAGTTCGATGTCAGGGAATTGCAGGGATCTTCACGCTCGGCGCGCGGGACGATCCGGGTTTCGTCAAAGGGCGTGTCCGTGTCGCCTTCGACAAAGCCGATGGAATGGGTGGTGACGTCGGGCGCTGCAAGATCGATCAGCGCGGGCACGCCCCAGTCCGTTCGCGCATGGCCGTTGCCCGCTATCAGCGCCACTGGCGGCCCGTAGGTTTCAAGCGCCGCCAGTGCCGCGCGCGCAAAAACCGCATCGCGGTAGCGTTGAACCGCAACCATGCCTGCCATCGCCTCCAACGGCATCGCCTCGCAATGCGCTACAAACTGCATTTCATCACGGGCTTTCTGCTGGTCGCCCGGCAGGGGCTCGTTCAGTCCGAAACGCGCCGCATCAGGGCCGAACAGGCCCTCTGGCCCGTCGCTGTAGACGGTGCGCACCGTCTCGCGCGGTGCAGCGGCTCCGATGATGCGCGCATTGCCCAAAGCGTCGAAGATCGGTGCGTAGATCGGAAAATCGCGCCAGCCGCTTGCGTTCCATGCCTCGGCGATCAGGGTCCGGTCGGCATCGGCTCTGGCGGCCTCTTCGGCGGTCAGCATCTCGAACACGATTGCCGTGGGCCGCAGGTCCTCCAGCACAGCGGCCTGTCCCAGATGCGCATCGGAGTTGTCATGGACTTCGCCCAGAATGACGATGTCAGCGACAGGTTGCGCCAGCGCGGGCGTGGCAAGACAAAACAACAGGATGGCAAGGCGCATATGCGCTCCTTTCAGGCGGATGCCGCATGCGGCAGAATAAATGGCACACCCGAGGGCGGTGTCGCCGAGACCCGCAGAGCACAGCCATAGGCTCGCGACAGGGTCTCGTCTGTCAATACCTCGGCAGGGGTGCCGAAGGCGAGGCGTTCGCCGTCGGCCAGCACCGCCACACGGTCGGCATAAAGCGCAGTCAGGTTCAGATCGTGCATGACGGCAAGCACGCCACCACCGGCGCGGGCAAAATCGCGGGCGATCTCCATGACCTGCAACTGGTGCGCAATATCAAGGCTGGACACGGGTTCATCCAACAACAGCCAACGAGGCTGTCCGTCTTCAACCGGTGCCCAGACCTGCGCCAGCACGCGGGCAAGCATGGCGCGCTGTGCTTCGCCACCCGACAGTTCCTGAAACGTGCGATGGGCGTAATGCGCAAGGCCGACGCGCGCCAGCGCCTGCATTGGCACTTCGGGCCTGTCGCCCGCGGTGCCGGATTGAAGACCGATGCGCACGACCTCGATCACGGTGAAGGGAAAGGCCAGCCGCGACGCCTGAGGCAAAACAGCCCGTATCGCCGCCAGTTCCCAGGGTTTCATCCGCTCGACGCACCGACCGTTCAGGCTGACGCGGCCCTGATAGGCAAGAGAGGCGGTGATCGCGCCCAGCAGGGTGGATTTTCCCGACCCGTTCGGACCAACGATGGCCGTGACCTCACCCGGCAAAGCGGTCAGGCCGACACCCCTCAGCGCCTCTCGCTTGCCGTATGACACGCGTATATTCTCGGCGATCAGGCTCATAATTCGACCAGTCCCCGCCGCTTGAGCAGGATCCAAAGGAAAACCGGTGCCCCCAGAACGGCCGTGACGATCCCGATGGGCAGTTCGGCGGGGGCGATCACCACGCGGGCAATCATATCAGCAAGGATCAGCAAGGTCGCGCCAAGCAAAGCCGCGTTCAGCAGCAACGTCCGGTGATCCGGCCCCGAGGCCAGCCGCAGCAGATGCGGCACGACAATGCCGATGAAACCGATCCCCCCCGAAACGGCGACCGCGGCACCGGTCGCCCCGGCCACGGCCAGAATGCCGGTGGATTTCATCCGCTGAACGTCAATGCCGATATGGGCGGCGGTCGCTTCGCCCAAAGCCAGTCCATTCAACCCCCGGCCCAGCGTCAGGGACACCCCGATGGCAAGCAGGATCATCGGGCCGGCAGCAAACACTTTGGCCCAGCTTGCGCCCGCCAGCGATCCAAGCCCCCAGAAGGTCAGGTCGCGCAGCTGCGTATCATCGGCGATATATACAAGAATGCCCGACAGCGCGCCTGCCAGCGCCCCAAGCGCGATCCCTGCAAGAAGCATGGTGGCAACAGAGGTGCGCCCATGGCGTGTCGAGACGCGATAGAGCAGGATCGTCGATCCCCAGCCGCCCAGAAACGCAGCAAAAGGCGTCAACTGGTTGCCCGTCAGGTCAATGAGCCATGCAGGTAGCAACGTTCCCAGCACAATCGCCAAGATCGCCCCCAACCCGGCCCCCGCACCAACGCCGACGATCCCCGGATCGGCCAGCGGGTTGCGGAAAAGCCCCTGCATCGCGGCCCCCGAAACCGCCAGCGCGGCCCCGACCAGCACACCCATGGCAAGCCGGGGCAAACGTATGTCGAACAGCACAACACGCTCGATCTGGCTCAGCGTTTCGCCATGGATCAGCTTCGCCAGCATTGTAGACAGCGTCACATCGGTGGCCCCCACCTGAAGGCTGGCGAAACAGGACAGGACCAACGCCCCTGCGAGCGCCCAATGCAGGGTGTTCGCGCGGGTTTCACGGTGGTGGGGGATGGTTTCGATGTCGCTCAGGGCTGCCAAATTTCACGCTCCCTTGCCGTAAAGCGCGTCGTTCAGCGTGGCGATGGCCTGCGCTGTACGGGGGCCGAAGCCCAGCATCAGCAAACCGTCCATGCGGATGGCGGAACGGGTCTGCGCGGCCGGTGTCAGCTTGATCGCCGGCATTGCGAACAGTTCGTCCTTTTGCGCGCCGTGATCTCCGCCGCGATCCATCATCAGGATCACATCCGGTGCCGCCAGTCCGATGGCTTCGTCCCCGATCTGCTTGTAGCCTTCGAAAGCGGTCACGGCATTCACGCCGCCGGCCATGCGGATGATCGCGTCCGCCGCCGTTCCGGTGCCGGACACATTGATCTTGCCGCCCTGGGTGGACAGCACGAAAAGCACGCGCTTCTTGCTGTTCGCAGGGCGTTCTGCATCCGCCAATGCCGACGCCATCGCGCCTTCGACCTCGGCCGCAAGACCTTTGGCGCGAGCCTCCACGTCAAGGGCCGCTCCGATAACCTCGATCTTGCGGATGATGCCCTCGGCGGTCAAGGCGTCCGGCACTTCGACAAAGTCCACATTCGCGGCGCGAATGACATCGAGCGCTTCCGGCGGCCCGGCCCCTTCCTCTGACAGGATCAATGACGGGCCGACCGACAGCACCCCTTCGGGCGACAGTGCGCGCATATAGCCGACATCGGGCAGGTTCGTCACGTCAGGCGGGTAGCTTGACGTGGTGTCGCGCGCCTTGAGCCGATGTTGCTGCCCCAGCGCCACGACAATCTCTGTCACGGAGCCGCCGATCGACAGGACATCCGCATGTGGATCGCCCCCCTGCTCGGCCTGCTGCGCGCTGACTGTCAAGGCCGCGACCGCACCGAACATCGCGATCCATATGCCTGTGAAGGCGGCAAAACCATTGCGCTTGCGGGTCATGCGGGCACCTCTGCCAGCGCGGGCAGCGCCGCGACGATCCTGCCCCACTCGGCGCGCGAATCCCGGCCTTTCTTGCCAACGCCAAAGGCCTGAAAGATCAGCCCGCCCTCGGCGTCGAAGGCTTCGACGGAAACCGCAGGCCCGCGTTGCGTGGGCTTTTCGACGGCCCAGACCTCGGCCACCTTGTCCAGACGGAGATGCAGGTTGAAGCCTGGATCCATGACGTTCTGCCACGGCCCCATCGGGTGCAGCTTGTGGATCGGACCGGTATGAATCTGGATGCAGCCGCGATTGCCGACAAAGATCATCACTTCGATCCCGGCATCGCGCACCGCCTGCAACATCGCATCGGCGGCCTGCGGTTCAAGCCGGCGCACCCAAGGCGCGCCGGCGATCC
>NZ_JBLWVF010000014.1:0-91214 GCF_048268605.1 Primorskyibacter flagellatus | reverse complement strand
GCAACTCGGCCCACCATCGCATCATCTCCCGATATCCCGTTCAGTCTATGATACGAATTACAGTTCCGGGTGACTAGCCTGAGCGGGAATTGGCAGGGTCGGCGTGCCGGACTTTGGCGTTGCGACCGCCAGGCTAATTGGAGAACGGGCTAAACACGAAGCTGTGCTGACGCGCATAGACCCCGAAGCTTGCTCAGAATGCTTCCGGGCGCGCCTCTCGTGCCATGTGGTCCAGCACGGCATTGACGAAACTGGCCTCTTTGCCTTCGGGAAAGAAGGCCCGCGCCACATCGACAAATTCAACGATCACCACCTTGGGCGGGGTATCGGCCAACACCAGCTCTGCGCCGGCCGCACGGAACAGCGCCCGCAACGTCGGATCAATGCGCGCAATCGGCCATTTTGCCACCAACGCCCGGTCGGTCATCTGGTCGATCCGCGCCTGATTGTTCACCGCCTCATCCAGCAGTGCCCGGAAAAGGTCCGGATCGCCCTCGGCCATTTCGTCGCCTTCATAGACCGCGCCAAACCGGTGATCGAGGAACTCAACGCGCACCTGATTCGTCGTCTGACCGGAATGCTCCATCTGGAACAGCGCCTGCACCGCATAAAGGCGGCTGGCGGATTTCATCTTGCGGCGTTGGTTGCCCGAAAGGGGCGCGGTTTCAGAGGTCATGCGGTCGACGGGCCCTTGGTTTGACCAGCGATCTGATATTCGTCAGAGGCCGGACGAAACCCGACCCCCTTGCGCTGGCCGCCCCACTTACGAGCGAGCGCGATCAGATGCAAGGCCGCAGCAGCCGCACCCCCGCCCTTGTTCTGGTCTGCCGGGTCCGCGCGCACAGCGGCCTGTTGGTGATTTTCGACCGTCAGGATGCCATTGCCGATGCAAAGCCCTTGCAGACCAAGCAGTTGAAGCGCGCGGCTACTGTCGTTGCAGACCGTGTCATAATGCGTCGTCTCGCCGCGGATCACGCAGCCAAGGGCGACGTAACCATCAAAGTTGCTTTGACGGTCGGCGATGCCGATGGCTGTTGGAACTTCCAGCGCGCCGGGAACCTCAACCGTCTCATGCGTGCCGCCGCAAGCCTCGATCTCGGCGCGTGCGCCTTCCAGCATCCCGTCTGCGATGTCGCGATAATACGGCGCGACCACGATCAGCAGCTTCACCGGGCGGTCGAATTCGGGCCGTGGCAGCGTGTAATGCGATTGCCCGGCCATCAGCCCAGCTCCGATATCTTGCGCGTGCCCGCGATCTCCAGCCCGTAGCTTTCCAGACCGACGACCTTGGGCTGCGGCGAGTTGGTCAGCAGCGTCAGCCTTGACAGGCCCAGCGAAGACAGGATCTGCGCACCCAGCCCGTATTGGCGCAGCGTCTTTGGCGACACTTCGTCATGCACGTCCAGCTTCATCGAGGTGTCGCGCAGCAGCACAACAACGCCACGGCCTTCCTCGGAGACGGCCTTCATGGCTGCGCGAAACTCGTCCGCGCGCCCTCGCGGGCCGGTGCCGATCACATCCAGCATCGGGTCCATCGCATGCATCCGGACCAGAACAGGGTCGTCTCCGGTGATGTCCCCCTTGACCAGTACGATATGTTCGTCGCCATGGGTGCTGTCGGAATAGATCTTCATCGTCCATTCGCCACCGAATTCGCTGTCGATCACCTCTTCCTTCTGCACGCGCACAAGGTTGTCGTGGCGGCGACGATAGGCGATCAGGTCGCTGATCGTGCCGATCTTCAGCCCGTGGCGCTGCGCAAAGGCCACCAGTTCCGGCAGGCGCGACATGGAGCCATCCTCGCTCATGATCTCGCAGATCACGCCCGACGGGTTCAGCCCGGCGAGGCGGCTGACATCCACCGCGGCCTCTGTATGACCTGCACGGACCAGCACGCCGCCCTCGCGGGCACGCAACGGGAACACATGCCCCGGCGTGGCTATGTCCTGCGCGCCTTTTGATCCGTCAATCGCCACGGAAATCGTCCGCGCCCGGTCGGCAGCGGAAATGCCGGTGGTCACGCCTTCGCGCGCCTCGATCGAGATGGTGAACGCTGTTTCGTGGCGCGAGGAATTGTTGGTGCTCATCAATTGCAGACCAAGTTCTTCGATCCGGTCCGATGACAGCGACAGGCAGATCAGCCCGCGCCCATGCGTCGCCATGAAGTTGATCGCATCCGGGGTGGCCATCTGCGCGGGGATGACCAGATCGCCCTCGTTCTCGCGGTCCTCATGGTCGACCAGAATGAACATACGGCCATTGCGGGCGTCCTCGACAATCTCTTCGATCGACGAAATCGCATCGCTCCAGTTTTCTTCGACGGGTCCGGGTTCGTTATAACTCATGGGCAGTCCCTTTGCGTGTTACCCCGCAGATAATTGACCGCGACGACTTTGACCAGAGCCTGCCTGTGCAAACCTCATGACACGACATCAACGCGCAACGAAGCGCTCTGCCGCCCTGCGACCGCTATGAGGTACAAAATCGCCGTCAGTATTTGCCTTCCGGATGCTGTCCGTCCGCGAGACAGCTCAATCGAACAGATCCTCAATGACGTCAAACGCCTCTTCGACGAAACGCTGCGCCAAACCTTTCCGCTTTTTATAGCGCGCTTTTTTGGGATTGCGGGACGGTCTGTCCCTCATGGGCATGGCCGGTTTGCTCCGCCGCATGGTCTTGCCCTGTGCCCCCTTGGCTACCGCCGCAGCGTCCGTGCGCAACATCTTCAGATTGTGCAGTGGTGCACCGCAAGAGGTGCAGGCCAATTCGTGCCGAACATCCCCTCTCAGTTCAAGCGCTGCACGGGTTCCGCAGTAACAGCAGGTGGCAATCTTGGTATTGGCGGTCATTCGCAATCTCTGCTCACGTCTCCGGTGGTCCGCCTGAAATATTGAGGGCCGCCCTTCGCGTTACAAGCCCCTGTGCTCACGGGCGCGCAGCATAGAGCGACACCGCCGCGGCATTGGACACGTTCAGCGAGCCGAAATCCCGCGCGAAGGGGATCTTGGCCAATTGATCGCAGGTATCCTTGGTTTTGGGCCGCAGACCCGGCCCTTCGGCCCCCAGAACCAAGGCTACCGGACGATCCCGACGACCATCCAAAGCGGTCTCCAGGTCGACCTCGGCTTCCCCGTCCAGACCCAGAAGCACATAGCCCATGTCGCGCAGCTTGTTCATCCCCTCGGCGAGGTTGCGGATGCGCAGGTATGGCTGACGCTCCAGCGCGCCCGACGCAGTCTTGGCAAGCGCACCGGTTTCGGGGGCCGAATGATGTATCGTCCCGATCACCGCCGCAGCCCCGAACACCTCGGCAGAGCGCAGGATGGCCCCCACATTGTGCGGATCGGTCACACGGTCGAGCAGAACAAGGCGCGGTGGCGCGGTGCCATCGCCCAGGCACACATCTTCCAGCCGCCCCCAGTTCAGCGGCTTGACTTCCATCGCGGCCCCCTGATGCACCGATTGCGGATCAAGTGGTGCCGAAAACCTGCGCGGATCGCTCATTTCCGGGTCAATCCCGGCAGCGGCAATAGCTGGTGCCAGTTTATCGGCGGCGTTCTGAGTCACGATCAGGCGCAATTTTTCGCGTGCGGGATTTTCCAACGCATCGCGCACGGCATGCAGACCGAACAGCCACACGGTCTCTGACCCGGCAGCCTTTTTCGCCTGTTCCTTCTCGACCACCCATTTTGGTTTTTTCATCTGCCCGTTTCCCCATTCGCCGCGGCCCGCGACAATGCGACGACGCTCTGCCCGGCGCAAGGGATTTTCCTGTTGACGCCAGTTTGGGGCAAATGTAATCACCCCCTCACACCGGGCGCGCCCGGTCGTGGGCGACAGGCCGCAAGGTGTGGCAGGGGACTGTAACTCCCTCGCGGAGACGCACGCCTGGTTCGATTCCAGGGTCGCCCACCAAATTTCCAGAAAATTTTGCTTTTCAATGACGGTGCGTGTCGCGCAATCCAAGGTAATGAGTTTTATTTCAACAACTTACAAGGAAAGTGTGCCGAGGTCGCAGTTGGCTTTGGGCCGAGACAGGCACACCGGACCAAAATTTGACCTTTGTAAATGTCGCGGCAACCACGCCAGTTTTCGGATCGACCAGAGCAGCCACATGTTGTCACGCATGGACGAGTCAGGACATTGCGGCGGTTTTATATCCTAACACGTCAACGCTCTGTGAATCCGATGCATCACTTTTGACCTCAAAAACCATTTTTGGTGATTTCTATGGTCATTTTTACATTGGCCATGATCGCTCAGCCTAGGCTTCCAGCTCTGCATCCCAGTAAAGGAAATCCAGCCAGCTTTTGTGCAGGTGGTTGGGCGGAAAGCGGCGGCCCATATTGCGCAGCTCTTCCGCACCGGGCTGGCGCGGTGGTTTGCGCAGCGACAGTCCGGCGTTGCGCAGGGATTTCGATCCTTTGCGAAGGTTGCAAGGCGCGCAGGCAGCGACCACGTTTTCCCAGCTGGTGATTCCACCCGCGGCGCGGGGCACCACATGATCGAAGGTCAGATCGCCCTTCGATCCGCAATACTGACAGAGAAATTCATCCCTCAGAAAAAGATTAAAGCGCGTGAAGGCCACGCGCTTTCTGGGTTTCACATAGTCTTTCAGGACGACGACGCTGGGAATTTTCAGGGACATCGACGGGCTTCGGACAACCTCGTCATATTCGGCGATAATATCGACCCTGTCCAGAAACGCCGCCTTGATCGCGTCCTGCCAAGGCCACAGCGACAAGGGGTAATAAGACAGCGGCCGATAATCCGCGTTCAGGACCAAGGCCGGATGTTGTCGTAAGGCACCGGATTCCCGGACAAAATTCGTTCTGAAATCGGCTTGCATCTGCGACACGTCCCCTGCCCTGCCTGACGTTTTCCAAGCACCGGAGCAGGCCATCCCGCTCTAGCCTGCGGCCACTATATATCGTGGATGGCTTGGCGCAAGCCCCCGCTAGTTGAGGTGCTTGGCGTCAGCATATCGACTGGATTTGACAGAGTTGTGACAATGGCGAGATCAGCCGCCACTAGACGGGATGATAAACGACCACGTCCCGTCTAGACCTACGGCACATCAAACGCTTGGACATATCTGTCGTCATTTGACCAATGTGCCGGTCAGTCTTCCACTGCGGGCAGACGGGCCGACCTATCGCACAGCCCATATGCGGCGGTTGCCAAGGGGTATTGCTGCGCTACAGGCTGCACTTGTCGCGCAAGAAAGCCAGCGCCACGCCAAGACCTTCGGGGTCGATGCCGTGCCCTGTGCCCTTCATTATATGGGCAAAAACCTCTTTGAACCCGGCTTTTTGCAGCGCTTCGGCGGCCTCAGGCAGGGATTGCGGCGGCACAACGTCATCGGCGTCTCCGTGGACCAACAGCACCGGGGGCCGACTGATGGTATCATCCTCAAGCAGTTCCGGCGACAGCAACCGACCAGAGAAACACACCAAGCCGGCAACCGCATCTTCGCGCCGCGGCGCGACATGCAATGCCATCATGGTCCCTTGCGAAAACCCAAGCAGCACCATCTGTTCCGGCAGCATATCCTCGTCCACCAGAAGCGCGTCGAGAAAGGCGTTCAGATCCTCTGCCGCCGCCCGCATGCCAGATTCCGCCTCCTCCTGGCTGGATCCGTCGATCCATGGGATCGGAAACCACTGGAACCCCATTGGCGCGCCCGCGCAGGCCTCTGGCGCGTCAGGCGCTACAAACAATGTGTCGGGCAGATGTTCGCTGAGCGGATCGGCCAGCCCCAGCAGGTCCGCGCCATTGGCGCCGTAGCCGTGCAGGAAGACAACAACCGAGCGGGCCTCGCCCGACAGTGGTTCCTTGCGTCCGGCCTGAAGTACTCGTGTCATGCCAATCCCTCTTTGTCCTTGGTCACATGGTAGTAGGCAAAGAGCGTTCGGGCTGCAACCGATCGCCAGGGCGACCAGGCGCGGGCCATCTCTCGCAACTCACGTTCGCGGGGCCGTGCGGGCAAATGAAACAGAACCCGCGCCGCTTCCTGCAAGGCCAGATCGCCGGGTGCGAATACATCCGCGCGGCCCAGACTGAACATCGCGTAGATCTCGGCCGTCCAGACGCCAATTCCGGTAACAGCAGTCAACCGCTTGACGACCTCATCATCGGGCGCGTGCCGGAGCGCCTCGAAATCCAGCCCCGCCTTGGCCAAAGCATGCGCATAGCGGGCTTTTTGACGGCTCAGGCCCAGCCCGCGCAGATCTTCTTCGGTCACCGACAGAATGGCATCCGGGGTCACCATCCCCGCCGCGTCAAGTTTGCCCCAGATCGCACGGGCCGAGGCTACGCTGACCTGCTGGCTGACAATCGCCGATAAAAGCTGACCAAAGCCATCTGGGCGTAACCGCAATGGCAACGGTCCCACCAGTTCCAGCGCATGGGCAAAGCGCGGTTCGGTTGCCGCCAGCCAAACGGCACCCTCACTCACACAGGCATCGGTTCGGATGATCCGACCCACGTCAGGCTGGGCCGCTATTGACGGTGCAGTCATGTGCTCTCCACTCTGGAGTGAAGGTGTGGCACAGGCTGCGGCGATTGGCCAAGAAGATTTCCGTGACCCGAGCCTTGCAGCCCCCCGCGCGACACATTACCGATCCTGCATGGAAACCGCACAGTCAGACAGACGCGCCCGGCGCAACGTCGTTGTCCTCGCTTTGGCGCAGGCGATCCTGGGATCGCAGATGCCGATGATCTTCACCATTGGTGGCTTGGCCGGGCAATCGCTGGCCTCGAACCTGTGCTTTGCAACCTTGCCGATTTCGTTGATCGTGCTGGGGTCCATGTTGACGGCAACGCCGATTTCCTGGGCGATGCAGCGCTTTGGACGGCGGGCGGGCTTTTTCATCGGTGCCGCGGGCGGTGCGGTGGGGGGCGTGGTGGGGGCTTATGGGCTTTACCTGTCCTCATTTCCGATTTTTCTGCTGGGGTCTTTCCTTACTGGTATCTACATGTCGGCTCAGGGGTTTTACCGCTTTGCCGCTGCCGATACCGCGTCGGACGCTTACCGACCCAAGGCGATTTCCTATGTCATGGCCGGCGGGCTGGCCTCGGCCGTCATCGGCCCGCAACTCGTCAAGCTGACCAGCGATTCCTTCGTGATCCCGTTCCTTGGCACTTATCTTGCGGTCATCGGCGTGAACGTCCTTGGCTCGCTGCTGTTTCTGTTTCTCGATATTCCGCGCCCGCCCGTGCCCGATCAGGATGCGCCCAAAGGCCGCTCCCGCTGGGAGCTGATAACAACACCGCGCATTGCCGTCGCTGTAATCTGCGGCATGGTCAGCTACGCCTTGATGAACCTTGTGATGACCTCCACCCCGCTGGCAGTGGTCGGTTGCGGATTCGAGAAAGACAACGCCGCCGATATCGTCACCGCGCATGTCCTCGCGATGTTCGTGCCCTCTTTCTTCACCGGACACCTGATCGCCCGTTTCGGCGTGGAAAAGATCTTGGCCGCCGGCCTGGTGACCCTGGCCGCTGCGGGTGCTGTCGCCCTGCAAGGCGTCCAGCTGGAGAATTTCTTCATCGCGCTGATCCTGCTGGGCATCGGCTGGAACTTTGGCTTCATCGGCGCGACCTCGATGCTGGCCGGCGCGCATGAGCCGCACGAGCGTGGCCGCATGCAGGGTCTGAACGATCTGCTGGTGTTTGGTGGCGTGACCTTTGCGTCGCTGGCCTCCGGCGGGCTGATGAACTGCTCTGGCGGGTCCGCGCAACAAGGCTGGTCGGCGGTCAACATGGCGATGGTGCCATTCCTCGCCCTCGCCGGCGGTGCGCTGATCTGGCTGTATCTGCGCCCGCAAAACGAAGCCGAGCGTGCCTGATCAGAACCGGTTTGCGTTAGATTACGTCCCTTGCGCAAGGTGCTCAAGCGGCTGCCTATTCGCGCCTCATCGTATCAAAGCGCATACAGGACCCGACGTCGTGTAACCGCCGCTCAAACCCGTCCGAAGGCCGAGGCCCGGATCAATCGTAGCTTGCGCCCCGCCTCCGAGACCTGCACGCCACCTGCCACCACCAAGCCGGGACGCGCAACCACCCGCGCCAGCAGCGCGGATGCCGTGACACCGGGAAAGAGCGCCGCTTTCGCCTCTCGTGACAGGCGCAACGCTTTGCGTCCGGACCTAAGCCTGGCAAGCCCATCCCGCGCCAGCGAAGCGACACCCTCGGGCCGTCCATCGACCAACGGCACCCGGCCGCGCGCCTCTAGTTCCGGCACCGCTTGCAGGAACATCGCGAGCCCCGCACCAAACCCGTAATCCGCCACGCCGGTATCTGCGCCGCCAAGCGCCCGCACGCCAGCGCGCATCAGACAGGCGGACGTGTCCTCAAGGTAATGCGTCAGGTGCTGTGTGTCCTCGAACGGGGCTTTGTAGATGTCCCAACGCCGCGCCTCGACCAGACGGTCCAACAAGCGCGCGGCATCCGCATCCAGCACGTCCGCCAGCGGGCTGACAACCTCGTGCCGCCGGACCACGCCGCCATTTGCAATCTCTTCCAGCGCGTCGCGCCACCATTGCAATCGCATCTCGGCGATCATCGGCTCTTGCGTGACCCAGGGCGCGCGCGCAACCTCTATGTTGAACGCGTAAAGCGGAAACAGCACACGCCGCGCCGCGACAGGGGCCGCCATCGCGCAGGCGAACCGCCACGGATCGCCCCGTTCGACCAAGGCAGCGCAGGCGTCAACGCTCATTGGCGTGCCTGCCGTTCTTCATCCAACAATGTCAGGACACCGCCGCGCGGATCAGGTATCGGACGCGTTCGCGCGACACATATAGCACCAGAAAACCCCTCACACATCGTCACATCGCATCCCGGATCAGCTTCCACCGCACCGCGTCCAGCAATGCCTCGAACGAGGCATCTACGATGTTTGCGCTGACCCCGACGGTGGACCAGCGCCGCCCCTGCCCGTCCTGACTGTCGATGATGACGCGCGTCACAGCCTCGGTGCCGCCTTGGGTGATGCGCACCTTGAAATCGACCAGCCCCATATCGGCCAGAACAGCCGAATACTGCCCCAGATCCTTGACCAGCGCCTGCCAAAGCGCGTTTACCGGCCCGCGATCCATACCGCTGGCATCCATCGACTCGCTCACCGACTGCCGCTTTTCGCCGTCAACCTTCACGACCACCACGGCCTCGGACAGCGACACCATCTTGTCATACTTGTTCTTGCGCCGCTCCACCGTCACCCGGTAGCGCTTGACCTCAAAGAATTCCGTCGCGAGGCCCAGCTCGTCCCGCGCCAACAGCTCGAAACTGGCCTGCGCTGTGTCATAGGAATAGCCCTCGGACTCCCGCGCCTTGATCCGTTCGAGGATCCTTGCCAGTGCCGGATCACCGGCGGCGACCTCCAGTCCGGCCTCGGCCAGACGCCGCCGCAGGTTCGACTGCCCGGCCTGGTTCGACATCGGGATGACACGCCTGTTGCCGACCTCTCCTGGATCAATATGCTCATAGGTCGTGGGGTCCTTGAGGATCGCGCTGGCATGCAACCCCGCCTTATGCGCAAAGGCCGAAGACCCGACATAGGGTGCCTGCTTCAGCGGCACGCGGTTGAGGATATCGTCCAGCATCCGGCTGACCTTGGTCAGCCCTTCCAGCGCATCCAGACTGACCCCGGTCTGAAATTGACTGGCATAGGGCTCTTTCAACAGCAGCGTCGGGATCAGCGAAGTCAGATTGGCATTGCCGCAGCGTTCGCCCAACCCGTTCAACGTGCCCTGAACCTGCCTTGCGCCCGCCAGCACCGCCGCCAGTGATCCGGCAACGGCATTCTCTGTATCGTTATGGGTGTGAATGCCCAGACGCGCGCCCGGAATGCCCGCCGCGATCACCTCGTGCACGATCCGCGCTATTTCATCGGGCAGCGTCCCGCCATTCGTATCGCACAGTACGATCCACCGCGCGCCCGCTTCCAGCGCCGCGCGCAGGCAGTCCAGCGCATAGGCAGGGTCGGATTTGTAACCGTCAAAGAAATGCTCGGCGTCGAACAGCGCCTCGCGCCCCTGCGACACCAGATGCGCAATCGAGGCGTGGATATTCTCGACATTTTCGTCCAGCGAGATGCCCAGCGCAGTGCGCACATGAAATTCGTGGCTCTTGCCGACCAGACAGACAGAGGGCGTGCCCGCATTCATCACCCCCGCCAACACCTCGTCATTGGCGGCAGAGCGTCCGGCCCGCTTGGTCATGCCAAAGGCCACAAGCGTGGCCCGCATTTCCGGCACCTCGTCGAAAAACGCGCTGTCCGTGGGATTGGCCCCCGGCCAGCCGCCCTCGACGTGATCGAGCCCTAACCCATCCAACGCCGCCGCAATCCGCAACTTCTCGGCCGTGGAGAACTGCACCCCCTGCGTCTGCTGCCCGTCGCGCAATGTGGTATCATACAGATAAAGCCGCTCTTTTTCGCTCACATCTCCCTCATCCCCCATCACACGCCCTCTCTCTTCTTCTTGGAAAAAATACTCCGGGGGTGTGGGGGCTGGCCCCCACATTGACAACTAATGTGGACATCGCATCTGAAGGTCACTTCAACGCCTCCAGTTTGCCCTCGAGTTTCAGTAGAACGCGCAGAATGTACTTCGCTGTGGGTTTTCCAACCCATGCGGGAGTCGAGTCTGCAGTTAATTCACTTCCAAAACTTATACCCGCATCCTTGGCCTCTTCCTTAGCGGCATTGATGTCACTTTCTTTCCCTTGGACTAGGGCTTTGCGTAATCTTTCATGGAATGGCCATGTATCCAGCACATCTCGCTCAACGAGCCAATTGGCTCCACTTGGGGTATCCATTACCTTGATACCTGCTTCTTGGAGACCATCCCGGATCGCATCGGCGGTCGCGAAGTCACGTGTTTTCTTAGCTTTTGTCCGTAGCGCAAGCAGACGATTAACTAGAGATACGATCTCGACGTCGTAGTCGAGCCCCACCTTTGTGCTTTCCAACAATCCCAGAAGCCGTGCCCCTGCCAATAGCGCACCGGCATTTCGTTCAGTCGCTAACCGATGCAATTCGGCAATAGCCATGGGTGTATTCAAATCGTCTTCCAGTGCTTCGATAACCGTAGCAGGCGGTCGTGGGTTAACTTCTTGGCCGTCACAGATGCTTCGCCACGCTTCCAACGAAGATTGCGCCTCCCGTGCCTTCTCCGCCGTCCAGTCCATTGGCTTGCGGTAATGCGTCGACAGCATGACAAAGCGGATCACCTCGCCCGGAATGCCTTGATCCAGAAGGTCGCGGACGGTGAAGAAATTGCCCAGCGACTTGGACATTTTCTTGCCCTCGACCTGAAGCATCTCGTTATGCATCCAGACATTGGCAAAATCACCCGATGGATGCGCGCAGCGGCTTTGCGCGATCTCGTTTTCGTGGTGCGGGAACATCAGGTCGTTGCCGCCGCCGTGGATGTCGAAACTCTCGCCCAGCAGTTCGAACGACATGGCGGAGCATTCGATATGCCAGCCCGGACGTCCCCGGCCCCACGGGCTGTCCCAACCGGGCAGATCGTCGCTCGAAGGCTTCCACAGCACAAAATCCATCGGGTTGCGCTTATAAGGCGCAACCTCGACCCGTGCGCCTGCGATCATATCGTCGACG
The DNA here is from genome assembly GCF_048268605.1 of Primorskyibacter flagellatus. Lineage (NCBI taxonomy): Bacteria > Pseudomonadati > Pseudomonadota > Alphaproteobacteria > Rhodobacterales > Roseobacteraceae > Primorskyibacter > Primorskyibacter flagellatus. The sequence goes on along the minus strand of NZ_JBLWVF010000014.1, from coordinate 79,585 downwards.
GTGCGGCCGGACAGCTTGCCATAATCGGCATAGCTTTCGACGGCGAACAAGACATGGCCCTCGGCAGCGTAGGCGTGACCATTGGCGATCAGACCTTCGATCATCGCGATCATCTGCGGAATGAATTCGGTGGCGCGGGGCTCAACATCGGGACGCAGCGCGCCAAGCGCATCCATATCCTGATGATACCAGTCGATCGTCTCGTCCGAGCGTTGCTGGACCAGCTCTTCCAAAGTGCCTGACGCGCCAGCCTCTTTGCGCGAAACCGCCGTTGCGTTGATCTTGTCATCCACGTCGGTGAAATTGCGCACATAGGTGACGTGCTCGTCGCCATATTCGTGGCGCAGCAGACGGTTAAGGATATCGAACACCAGAACCGGGCGCGCATTGCCCAGATGGGCGCGGTCGTACACGGTCGGCCCGCAGACATACATACGCACATTGTCCGGATCGATTGGCGTGAAAACCTCTTTCGAGCGTTTCTTGGTATTATATAGCTTGATCGTCGTCATATCGTCCTCGCGCGCGGGTCCGCGGCGGGCTTAGCAACTTCGGATCATGGAGGAAACAGAAGAACGGCCCGCCGAGCGTGTCAGCCGGTGATAATGGGTCCGCAAATAGAGATCGCCGTTTTCATGGGCGAACCCTTAGCCGAATGCCGCGCGCCGTGCAAAACAATTCGCATCCCGCTAGGCACCGGGTCCTTTCGGCCCGGTGCGGGTTTCGCCGGATCGGCCACCGGTGACCATCATCCATCTACCGTCGCGAAACTCTTGATGACGCTGGTTTCGGCCGACGTCCGACGTGTCAGCCCGGTATCTCCCCCTCCCCAGGGGCCGCGCCGTTGGCTGTGTCGGCTGACATGCGTTGCGTTCGTTTGGCTTGAGAAATCGGCGATGCTGCCGCATGATCGGCAACATGACCCGCGACATCGTCAACCGCATATGCACCACCCTGCCCGGAGCGGAGGTTTCCGACCCCTGGGGCGGCGGGCATGATGCCTGGAAAGTGGGCGGCAAGATGTTCGCCTGTATCGGTGCCATGGATCAGGGTGTGGCGGTCAAGACCGCCGATATCGACAGCGCGCAATTCCTGATCGAGATGGGCCGAGCCGAACGCGCCGCCTATTTCCATCGCTCCTGGGTGATGGTGCCCTGGGGGCTGGCGGAAGAGGATGAGTTGCGCGACCGGCTGACCACGTCCTACGATCTGATCCGTTCGAAACTGCCGAAGAAAGTTCAGGCAGCGCTGGCTGACAGAGATTGACAGCGCTGCCGTCTCAAGGCCCACATGCGGAGATCGCAAGGGCGACTTTCCCCGAAACGAAAGGCCCCCACCATGCGCCATGATCCCGGCCCCGCCTTCCGCGCCCTGCATGTGCCCGGTGATCCCTTCATTCTGGCCAATGCCTGGGATATTGGCAGCGCGCGGATGTTGGCCGCGATGGGCGCGCAAGCGATCGGCACTTCTTCGGCGGCACATGCGTTCACCCTGGGGCGGCCCGATGGGGGACAGATCAGCCGCGACGAGGCCCTGGCCCATGCGGCGGAACTGGTATCGGCGACCAGCCTTCCGGTCTCGGGCGATTTCGAGAATGGCTTTGGCGATGCGCCTGAGGATTGCGCAGACACCGTGCGGCTATCCGCCGAAGCGGGCCTTGCTGGCTTGTCGATCGAAGATGCCGCGCCGCCGGACGCCGCCGCCTATCCCCCTGACCTCGCGGCTGAACGTATCCGCGCGGCAAGTGCCGCCGCACGCGCTTTGCCGCGCGATATGGTCCTGGTGGCCCGCGCCGACGGGGTGATGAACGGCCAATACGATCTGGACGAAGCCCTGCGCCGGATCGCGGCGTTCGAGGAAGCGGGTGCCGATTGCGTCTACATCCCGTTGCCACCCCGTTTTACCGATCTTGCACGAATCTGCGCCACAACGCGCCTGCCGGTTAACGCGCTGGTCGCGGGACCGTTCACCGCGCATGCACGGACAGAATTTGCTGCGGCAGGCGTCGCGCGTCTGTCGCTGGGCTCTGCGTTGGCGCGCGCCACACACCGGGTGATCCGCGAATCGGCTGCCGAGATGTTCGGCAAAGGCAGCTTTGCCAGCCTTGGGCAAAGCATCGCGGGCCCCGAGGTTGACGCGTTGTTGTCCAAGGGCGCGCGCGGATGAGCACACCCGTGTCGTCAATCCGCAACCTGGGACCAGCGGTGGAGGAAGCCTGCGCGCGGGCGGGCATCCGGTCCGCCGAAGAGCTGCGCGAACTGGGTGCGCATGAAGGATACCGCCGCATGCTGCTTTGCGGAACACGCCCGCATTTCATCGGTTATTATGTATTGCATATGGCGCTTCAGGGACGCCCTTGGAACGATTGTAAAGGCAAGGAAAAGGAAGCGCTGCGCACCCGGTTCGATCAGCTCAAATCCGAAGTTTCGCGCAGCACCGACAAAGGCCGGTCGGCATTGGAGGCCGCTCTGGACGCCATCGGAGTGATCGAGCGTCCGAAACGCCCGTCCTGACGGCAGCTTGGTCACGACGGGAACAATCGGGCGTGACAGCGCGTTCTTTTGGCAAGCGTAACACAGCCGAAAGGACCACCAATCATGGATTTCGTCCGCATCATCATCGCCATCATCCTGCCGCCGCTTGGCGTCTTTCTTCAGGTCGGGATCGGCAAGCATTTCTGGATCAACATCCTGCTGACGATTCTCGGCTATATCCCCGGCATCGTGCACGCCGTCTGGGTTATCGCCAAGAAAGGTCCGACGACCGCATGAGCGGCATGCCGGACTCGCCTCAAGCGGAACATGACCGGCGCGCCTGCGACAAGGCAGAGAAGCTGGCCCGCCGGATGGACAGCGCCTTTCGGGTGCCCCTGACACCGATCCGTCTCGGCTGGGACAGCGTTCTGGGTCTGATACCCGGTGTCGGCGATACGCTAACCTTGGCCCCTGCCGTCTATATCATGCATCTCGCGCATCGTGCAGGCGTCCCGAAGACCACCTTGACTCGCATGGCGATCAATTCAGGTGCAGACTGGCTTATCGGCTTGGTCCCGCTTTTTGGCGACCTGCTGGATGTGGGGTACAAGTCCAACATCCGCAATGCAGCACTTTTGCGCGCGCATGTGGACGCGAAACACGGGTCTGTCAGCGCGGATGCGCCCCGCGTGGCCTAGACAGAAACCGGCTGAATTGTCCAAGGCAAACGAAAAGGGCCGCTCCTGAGGGGCGGCCCTTTCGGTAACTTATAACTACCGACCTTAGCCGACCAGTTCGAGACCAGAGAAGAAATACGCGATCTCGACGGCCGCTGTTTCCGGCGCGTCCGATCCGTGGACGGAGTTCTCGCCAACCGATTCCGCGAATTCGGCGCGCACGGTGCCCGCAGCCGCATCCGCAGGATTGGTGGCCCCCATCACTTCGCGATTCTTCGCGATGGCACCGTCACCTTCCAGCACCTGAACGACCACGGGCTCGGATGCCATGAATTCGCACAGCTCGTCGTAAAACGGACGCTCGGCATGGACAGCGTAGAACACGCCGGCCTGTTCTTTGGTCAGCTTGATGCGCTTTTGCGCGACGATGCGCAGCCCGGCTTCTTCGAACTTGGCATTGATCTTGCCGGTCAGGTTCCGCTTGGTCGCGTCAGGTTTGATGATCGAAAGTGTGCGCTCTGTGGCCATGTGTCTTGCTCCTGTTCAAAGCCAAGGCAATACGCCCGGCCCTTGTAAATGCGCGGCTGCGATAGCACGCGTCCAAGCGGTTGGAAAGGGCGGCAATTGCACGTCCCGGGGTGTGTCGCCACGTCCAATTCGCGACCTGTGGGCAGATTCCGGCGCATCAGGGTCAAGAATCGCGTCGCGCCCGTCAAACGGCTCTGCTATGGGGCTGAGATGTTGAAGATTCAGGACATCACCTATTCGGTCGAAGGCCGCCCCCTGTTCGAGGGTGCCTCTGCGACGATACCCGACGGCCACAAGGTGGGTCTTGTCGGGGCCAACGGCGCGGGCAAAACCACGCTTTTCAAGCTCATCCGTGGCGAATTGGTACTGGAGGGCGGCAGCCTCTCTCTACCCTCGCGCGCCCGCATCGGCGGCGTTGCACAAGAGGTTCCTTCCTCGGATACATCACTGCTGGACACGGTGCTGGAGGCGGATACCGAACGCGCCAGCCTGATGGCTGCCTCCGAAACCGCGACAGACCCCACCCGGATCGCCGAAATTCAGACCCGACTTGCCGATATCGACGCATGGAGCGCCGAGGCACGCGCGGCCTCGATCCTCAAGGGTCTGGGCTTTGATGACGCCGAACAGCGTATGCCGTGTTCGGATTTCTCGGGCGGCTGGCGGATGCGCGTGGCACTGGCCGGCGTGCTGTTTGCCCGCCCCGATCTGCTGCTGCTGGATGAACCGACCAACTATCTTGACCTCGAAGGCGCGCTTTGGCTGGAAAGCTATCTGGCACGCTACCCGCACACGGTCATCATCATCTCGCACGATCGCGGATTGCTGAACCGTGCTGTGGGCAGCATCCTGCACCTCGAAGACCGCGGCCTGACCTTCTATCAAGGCCCCTACGATCAATTCGCCCGCCAACGGGCCGAACAGCGCGCGCAGGCGAGTGCGGTTGCCAAAAAACAAGCCGCCCGCGTCGCGCATCTGCAAAAATTCGTCGACCGGTTCCGCGCCAAAGCCTCCAAGGCCAAGCAGGCACAGGCCCGACTGAAGATGATCGACAAGATCGACATGGTCACCCCGCCCGAGGAAGCTGCCCGTGCCGTGTTCACCTTTCCCCAGCCAAAGGAACTGTCGCCCCCGATCATCCGTATCGAGGATGGCGTCACCGGATATGGCGGCCCGCCGGTTTTGTCACGTCTGAACCTGCGCATCGATCAGGATGACCGCATCGCGCTTCTGGGCAAGAACGGCCAAGGGAAATCGACCCTGGCAAAGCTCCTGTCGGACCGTCTTGCGCTGACCGCAGGCACCGCCACGCGGTCCTCCAAGCTGCGCATCGGCTACTTCGCCCAGCATCAGGTGGACGAGCTTCACCTTGACGAAACACCCCTGCAACATCTGCGGTCCGCCCTGCCCGATCTGATGCCGCCGAAACTGCGCGCGCGCCTTGCAGGCTTCGGCCTTGGCGCGGATCAGGCCGAAACCCCCGTTGCCCGGCTGTCGGGTGGCCAAAAGGCACGCCTTTCCCTGCTTCTCGCCACACTCGACGCGCCGCATCTTCTGATCCTCGACGAGCCAACCAACCACCTCGACATTGCCAGTCGCGAAGCCTTGGTTGAAGCGCTCACCGAATATTCCGGTGCGGTTATCCTGGTCAGCCACGACATGCATCTGCTGTCGATGGTCGCTGACCGGCTCTGGCTGGTCTCGAATGGTACGGTCAAACCCTACGAGGACGATCTCGACGCCTATCGCCGCCTGCTTCTGTCCGGCGACAAACCGGCCAAACCGGCCAAATCCACGCCCCCCAAGCCCAAACGCGCACCGCGCGAGACGGTTCTGACCCTGCGCGCAGAGGTCCGCAAATGCGAAGAGCGGCTGGAGAAACTCCAGCAAATGCAGACCAAGCTGTCCGAAAAACTGGCTGATCCCAAGCTCTACGAAGACCATATGGCCTCTGATCTTGCGGTCTGGAACGGAAAATTCGCAGAGGTGGAAAAAGCGCTCGCCCGCGCAGAATCCCTTTGGCTCGCCGCGCAAGAGAAACTCGAATCCACCAACCAACGCGCCTGACCCTTGCCCCTTCTTCTTGGCAAAAATACTCCGGGGAGCGCGAGGGGCAGGCCCCTCGCTCCGCGCCCGCCACTCCGGCACCTCTACTAGGCGCTGTACGAAACGCTGCTCTGGCAACATGACCAAGGCGGCCCCGTATATAATATAGGCCGCATCTTAATGACCTGCACGCCACCGGCACCCGCGCTGTAAAACGTCTCTTGCCTTCGACGCCCGCTCGTGATCGCAATACCCGATGGACAGCGCCTTTCTCATCACTGCCTTCGTCACGCTTTTCGTGGTCATCGACCCGATCGGCCTGACTCCGGTTTTCATTGCCCTGACCCAAGGCACCAACGCACGCCACCGCAATGCCGTGGCGGTCCGGGCCTGCCTGACCGGCGCGATCCTGCTGACCCTTTTCGCGCTCTTCGGCGAGGCACTACTGGGCTTTGTCGGCATCTCGATGCCCGCTTTCCGCATTGCCGGCGGCATCCTGCTGTTCCTGACCGCGCTCGACATGCTGTTCGAGCGGCGCAACAAGCGCCGCGAAGATCAGGTCAGCGAGCCGGAGGATGAGCCGGACCATCCAGATCCATCGGTATTCCCCCTCGCGATCCCCCTTATCGCCGGGCCTGGTGCCATCGCCTCGATCATTCTTTTGGGCGGACAGACCGGTGACATCGCAGGGTTTATGACCGTCATCGGCGTGATGCTGGGCGTGGTCGCGATGGTCTTCGTGTTGTTCCTCAGCGCCGGTTTTCTGGAACGCGCGCTTGGCAAAACCGGCATCACCGTGGTCACCCGGCTGCTTGGCATGCTTCTGGCCGCGCTGTCCGTGCAATTTGTGCTGGACGGCTTGCGCGCGTTTGGACTGGGCCAGTAGCCTCTGTCATTCGGCGCTGCGCGTCCCTATATAGCCGACATGTCCGATCTCAGCTATGGCAATCTTTTCTACTTATTGCTCCTCGGCGGGGTGCTCGTGTTCTGGTTCTTCATCCAGAATCGCGAGAATCTTGGCCGCAAGGTCCAGCAATTAGCCGCCTGGGGGCTGATCTTTCTGGGCACCATTGCGGCGATCGGCTTATGGGACGACATCCGACAAACCGCTCTGCCCAGCCAGATGGTGTATGCAAGCGAGGGCCGGATAGAACTGCCCCGCGCGCCCGATGGTCATTACTACATGATGTTGGAAATCAACGGCGCGCCGATCCGCTTCATGGTGGATACCGGGGCCAGCGGCATGGTCCTGACCCGGCAGGATGCGAACAGCGCCGGGATAGATGCAGCCGGTCTGCCCTATTTCAGCCAGGCCATGACTGCCAATGGCCCGGTGCAGACCGCCCCCGTCCGTCTGGGGGAGGTCCGCTTGGGCGAGATCACCGATACCGGCTTTCCGGCTTTCGTCAACAGTGGCGAGATGGGGCAATCACTGGTCGGGATGAGCTATCTGCAACGCTTCGACAAGCTGGAAATCAGCCGCGGACAAATGGTGCTGGAGCGTTGAACGATGGCTGCGCAGCGTGAGTGCTGTGTGTCACGGGCAGAAATGCCAAGTTATCCATTACAGAAACTTCGCCTTCTAAGATGCTTCTGTAAAACACTTTCTCGACTTCACCTTTCTGCCTTCTTTTCCCAACGGCCGCTTTCCTCAGACCAATATTGCGCCTGACATCCGGCTTCGATCAGCTCCTTCCACTGCGTCCGAGCGGCCGCCATGGCGTTGTTGTCATTGCCATCGAACAGCACGCAGACTCGTTCCAGTGCGACAACCTCTTGCGGTGTGACCGACGCCCCGTCGATGGCCATGACACATTGCGGATCGTTTGGCAGCGTCGCTTGCGTGGTCAGCAAAACCGGCTGCGCGGCATCATGCGGGCCGCCCTCCATCCCATGCGGCAAAAAATCCTCTTCCCGGCCGAGCCATAGCTTTTGGTCCAGCAAGTCAAGCCGTTCCGTCTCGCACCCCCGAACCGCCACGCGCCAGCCCATGGACAAGGCGCGCGTCAACAGCAGGGGAAGCGCCGCTTCAAGTGGGCGCTGCGTCAGGTGGTAGAAATAGGCCGCCCCCATCACAGCAGGTCCGGTTGACGGAGACTGCAATGCGGCGATGCCAAAGACACGCGCAAGATCATGTGTTCAGCCTTTCTCAAACCGGTCGGCCACCAGCCGGTTCAACGCCAACACGCCCCAGCCCGTCGCCCCCTTTGGCGACAGTGGCAAATCGCGCGAGACATGCGCCACGCCCGCAATATCAAGATGCACCCATGGCACCCCGTCCTGAACAAAACGCCGCAGGAATTGCGCGGCAGTGATGGATCCCGCGGCCCGTCCGCCACTGTTTTTGACGTCTGCCACGGTGCTTTTCATCAGATCGTCATAGGCCTGACCCATCGGCATCCGCCAGGCTCCCTCCGCCTCGGCCCCGGCGGCTTTGAGGAAACCATCCGCCAGATCATCATCGTTGGAGAATACCGCTGCATTCTCGTGGCCCAGGGCAACGATGCAGGCCCCGGTCAGCGTCGCCAGATCGACCATCGCGGCGGGTTTGAAACGGGTTTGCGCGTACCACATCACGTCACACAGCACGAGCCGCCCTTCGGCATCGGTGTTGATCACTTCAACGGTATCGCCTTTCATGGATGTTATAACATCACCCGGCCGCACTGCGTCGCCGGACGGCATGTTCTCGATCAGCCCGACCAGTCCGACGACATTGGCGCGCGCGCCGCGACGGGCCAATGCATGTATGGTGCCTGCAACCGTGCCAGCGCCCCCCATATCCATTGTCATGCTTTCCATTCCAAGCGAGGGTTTCAACGAGATGCCGCCCGTATCAAACACCACGCCCTTGCCAATCAACGCCAGTGGCGCGCTGTCGTCACCCGCCCCGTTCCAGCGCATCACCACAACCTTGGACGGGCTGGACGATCCCCGGCCCACGCAGAGAAGCGCGCCCATCCCAAGCTCTTGCAGTGCGGCCTCCTCCAGCACTTCGACCTCGACGCCAAGATCGCGCAATCCCTCCAGCCGGGTCGCAAATTCCGTCGTGGTCAGCACATTTGCAGGCTCGGACACCAGATCGCGGGTCAGAAAGATGCCCTCGGCCAGGGGCGACACCGACTGCCAGGCGGCCTGCGCTGCCTCCGGCTCATTGCCCATGAACGACACCGCGCCACGGGTCTTGTCATCGGCGGTCTTGTGATCGGTAAAGGCGTAACCGCGCAGTACGAACCCCAGTGCCAATTCCGCGACACGGCGTGTTACATCGGCCAGCACCAGCGTCTCTGCCCCCGCCGCCGCACGCGCCAGCGCCGCGCCGCCCTTCCGCGCCGTGTCGACATCCGGACGGCGCGGCAGCCGCAGAATATCCACAGCTTCGGCGGCCAGACCGACGGGAAAGCCAAGGCTCAGAACTTGCCCGTCCTTCAGCTTGGCGAAGCGGTCGCTGGCAACGGCCCGCGCCACAGCGCCACGCGTCAAACGGTTGACCCGGCGGGCAGCTTGGCCCAGCCGCCCGCCTTCCGGCACGACAACTGCAATCCGGCCCGGTGCCTCTTCGATAGCGGGCAGATCGGTGGCGTGGAAACTGACGGAAACGGGTGTGGTCATGATGGCTCTCCTGCGATGCGGCGGCATGAATCCGCGCTTTGGCCCAACACCTAGCAGCCGACCCGCGTGGTTGACCAGATAGGAGTTTTCCCCCGCCGGGCTTTGGGCTAGGGTCTGTCGGCAACGATAGGTCGGGGGGCAAGGCTTGGGCAGATTCGACAGATATATACTGTCGCAACTTATGGTGCTGTTCGGTTTTTTCGCTCTGGTGCTGGTCTCGGTCTACTGGGTGAACCGGGCCGTAATCCTGTTCGACCGGCTGATAGCGGACGGCCATTCCGCCGGTGTTTTCGTTGAGTTTACAGCGCTTTCCCTGCCAAACGTGATCCGAATGGTCCTGCCTATGGCGGCCTTTGCGGCGGCCGTCTACGTCACCAACCGGCTAAGCGCGGATTCCGAACTCACAGTGGTTCAGGCCACCGGATACAGCCCGTGGCGGCTGGCGCGCCCGGTGTTGATGTTCGGGCTGGTGATCGCACTTATGATGTCCACGCTGACGCATTTTCTGGTGCCCGCCTCCCTGGGGCAACTGCGCGAACGCGAGACCGAGATTTCCGGAAGCGTCTCGGCCCGGCTCCTGCGCGAAGGTGTCTTCCTGCATCCGGTGTCAGACGTCACCTTCTACATCCGCGAGATTTCTGTCGATGGCGAGTTGAGCGACGTCTACCTGTCGGATCGCCGCCAGCCGGACCGCAGTGTGACTTATACTGCCGAGCGCGCCTATATTCTGCGCGATGATGCAGGCCCCAAACTGGTGATGGTCAGTGGTCTTGCGCAAACGATGACATATAAGACGCGGCGACTCTCAACCACGAATTTCAAAGATTTTTCCTATGATATCAGTGCCCTGATCGCGCAAGCAGGAACACCCACGCCGCGCGTCAAACATATGTCCACGATTGATCTGCTGACCCGGACATCCGAAATGGCCACGCTTGCCAAAGACACCAATGGCGAGGTTCTTGAAGAGGCGCATGGCCGCATTCAACAGGCGTTCCTGTGCGTGGTGGCGGCGCTGATCGGTTTCTCGACGCTAATGATCGGTGGGTTCAGCCGTTTCGGTGTGACCCGCCAGATCGTGCTGGCGATCTTCCTGCTGGTGCTGGTGAAGCTGGCGGAAAGCGCCGTCACGGATCCGGTGCGCGAAAACGCAGCGCTTTGGCCGCTGATCTATGTGCCGTCACTTGTCGGATTCGCGCTGGCCGGGGGGTTGCTTTATTCTGCGGCCCGCCCATTCAAGCGGCGGCGCAGAGCTGTTCCAGAGGTGCCAGCATGATCCTGCATTACTACTTTGCACGGCGCTTTTTGTGGATGGTAGTTTCGGTTACGGGCGTGTTCTTCGCGTTCCTGATGCTGCTTGATCTGGTTGAGCAGATGCGCCTGTTCGATGCCTCGGTCAGTTTCGGCGAGGTGCTGGTCCTGACCTTGCTGAACACGCCACAATCTCTGTATCAAATCCTGCCACTGATCCTGATCCTCGCCACGATTGCACTATTCCTGTCGCTTGCGCGCTCGTCAGAGCTGGTGGCGGCGCGGGCGGCGGGGCGATCCGGGTTGGCCGCGCTGATCGCGCCAGTTGCGGTAACGGCCGTGCTGGGCGGGCTGGCTGTTGCGATGGCAAACCCGATCGTTGCCGCCACGTCGAAGCGCTATGACGCGCTGAAGGAAACCTATCGGTCCGGCGGCACCTCTACGCTTTCGATCGGGGCGGACGGGCTTTGGTTGCGACAAGGCGATCTGCGTGGGCAAACCGTCATCCGTGCCGCGCGCGCCAATCCTCAGGCAACGGTCCTGTATGATGTCAGCTTTGTCGCCTATGCGCCGGAAGGCGGGCCGGTCCGGCGGATCGAGGCGGAAACCGCCAGCCTGATTGCCGGCGAATGGGTGTTGTCCAACGCCAAGGCCTGGCCCCTTGTCGCCGGGCTGAACTCTGAAGAAGCGGCGCAGGAGCATGAAACATTGCGGGTGGCCTCCACTCTGACACAAGAGAGTATCCGTGACAGTTTCGGCACCCCTTCCGCGATTGCGGTCTGGGATCTTCCGACATTTATCACCCAGCTTGAAGAGGCCGGATTCAGCGCGCGTCGCCATCAGGTCTGGCTCCAGATGGAGCTTGCCCGGCCCCTGTTCCTGATCGCGATGGTGCTGGTGGGGGCCGCATTCACCATGCGTCATGCGCGCCTTGGCGGCACCGGAATAGCTGTATTGGCGGCGATTCTGTTGGGCTTTGGGCTTTACTACATTCGCAATTTCGCGCAAATCCTCGGAGAGAATGGCCAGCTTGCCCCGGCATTGGCGGCCTGGATCCCGCCCATCGCCTCGGTGCAGCTGGCGATGGGATTGATCCTGCATATGGAGGATGGATGACGCGCCCGCCCCTGCCCTTTGCCGCCCGGCTGTTCCTGTCCTTCTGGCTGACGTTTGGCGCGGCCTTGCCCGCATTGGCGCAGACCAATGATGCGGCGATGCTGGTCGCGGACGAGGTGTTGATCGCGGGCGAAGATCAGTTGATTGCCCGCGGCAATGTCGAGGCGCTGTATCAAGGCAGTCGGCTGACTGCGACGCGCATCACCTATGACCGCGACACCGACACGCTCCAGCTTGACGGACCGATACGTCTGACTGATCCGCAGGGCAACCTTCTGCTGGCCGATAGTGGAACGCTGGACTCGACATTCGAGAACGGGTTGCTGCGCGGCGCGCGCATGGTGCTGGATGAACAGTTGCAGCTTGCCTCGGTCGAGGCACGCCGCGTTGACGGTCGCTATACCCAACTTGCCCGCGTTGCCGTGACCTCTTGTCAGGTCTGCGGTGCCAATCAGGTGCCGCTGTGGCAAATCCGGGCCTCGCGCATCGTGCATGACGAAGAGGAAAAGCAGCTTTACTTCGACAATGCGCAGTTTCGGATACTGGATGTTCCGGTGTTCTACGCGCCCCGCCTGCGCCTGCCTGATCCGACGCTGAAACGCGCGGCGGGCATTCTGATTCCGTCGATCCGATCCAGCACATTGCTGGGGTTCGGCATCAAGGTGCCGTATTTCATCCCGATCGGCGATCATCAGGATGTGACGTTGACGCCCTATCTGTCGCCGGTGACGCGGACGCTGGAGGCGCGGTATCGCCGCGCGTTCCGCAATGGCGATCTGACCGTGAACGCCGCCGTCACGAGCGATACGCTGGACGAAGGCCCACGGCGTGGCTACCTGTTTGCCGAAGGTGCGTTCGATCTTGGCCGCGACTACAAGCTGAGCTTCGATATCGAGATGACCTCGGATGACGCCTATCTCAACGATTACGACTATGCCAGCAAGGACCGGCTGGACAGTGAGTTGACCATTACCCGCACCAAGGCACAGCGCTACTTCGAGATCGGCATCACGCATTATCAATCGCTGGTCGATGGCGAGGACAACGCCACCCAACCGACCATCCTGGCCGACGCGATCTATGAACAGCGGCTATTTCCGGCAGCACTTGGCGGCGAATTGCGGATGGGCCTGACGGCACATGGCCACTTCCGCTATTCGGACGATGACATTATCGGGCGCGACATCAACCGTCTGAATGCAGATCTAAGCTGGCGGCGGCGCTGGACGCTGCCGGGCGGTGTGCGTGCAGGTGTACTTGGTCAGCTGTGGGGCGATGCGTTCAGCATCAGTCAGGACAGCACCAGCGATAACAATGTCGCGCAACTAACCCCCGCAGCGGCCGTGGAACTGCGTTGGCCACTGATCCGCACCGCCGCCAACGACGCGCGCGATGTGATCGAGCCCATCGTACAGTTCGGATGGGCCGGAGGCGACCGCCCCAATATTCCCAACGACGAATCCACCCGTGTGGAGTTTGACGAAGGCAACCTGCTCGCCCTGTCCCGCTTTCCGGCAGCTGACCGGCGCGAACGCGGTTACTCCACCGTTTACGGGTTGCGCTGGATGCGTGACAATCCGTCGGGCTGGAGCGCCGGGCTGACGCTGGGCCGCGTGACCCGCGACGAGGCGGATGACGCCTTTTCACGGTCTTCCGGACTTGGCGGCACGGAAAGCGACTGGCTGGTCGCCGGACATTTCGCCACACGGTCTGGCCTGAATGTGACGGCGCGCGGGCTTTTGGACGGGGACGCACGGTTCTCCAAAGCAGCGGCGCGGGCTGGCTGGACCAACAGTCGGCTGGATCTGGGGGCATCCTACGTCCTGCTGGTCACCGATGCCGCGGAAGACCGACCCGAAGCACTGTCGGAATGGTCCTTTGACGGCAGCTACCGTTTCAACCAGTATTGGACCGGTCTGGCCGACTGGCGCTATGATCTGGCCTCCAGCAACCTCGCGAAGGCGGGTCTGGGCGTGAACTACACCAATGAATGCGTCGAGGTGGGCTTTTCGGTCTCGCGGAAGTTTGCCTCTTCCTCTAACCTTGAGCCATCAACAGATTTTGGCCTGACCGTCGCGCTGAAAGGCTTCAGCACCGGCGGCAGCGCCAAGGACTACCGCCGGTCCTGCGGCGGCTGACTTGGGATGAAATGACATATGCGCTTGCTGAGCTACATCACCGCCACTCTGGCCCTTTGCATCACCGTTCTGACCCTGCCCTCGCCTGCGCTCGCGCAGTTCTCGCCGGTGATCCTGGTCAATGACAGCGCCATTTCCGGCTACGAGCTGGAACAGCGCACCCGTATGCTGACCTTGCTGAACGCACCGGGAAATCCGACGACGCTGGCGCGCGAGCAGTTGATCGACGACCGGCTTCGGGTCGAGGCCGCGTCCGCCGCAGGCATCCGCCCGACCGACGAGGAAATCACCGAAGGAATGACGGAATTCGCCGGCCGCGCCAATCTGAGCCGCGAAGAATTCACGGCTGCGCTGGCCGGAAGCGGTGTCGATGAACAGACGTTCCGCGCCTTTGTGCAGGCCGGTCTGGCCTGGCGTCAGCTGGTGCAGGCCCGGTTCGGATCACGCTCCGCCGCATCCGAGGGTGAAATTGACCGCGCGCTGTCTTCCAGCCGCAGCGGCGGCGGCGTGCGCGTTCTTCTCTCCGAACTCATCATGCCTGCCCCGCCACAACAGGCCGCCGCCGTGCGCGAGCGCGCCAACCGCATTTCGCAGATCAGATCGACCGATGCGTTTTCAGCCGAGGCGCGGCGCTATTCCGCGACGGCCAGCCGTGGGCGCGGTGGACGTCTTGACTGGCAGAACCTGTCCGATCTGCCCCCCCAACTGCAACCGCTGATCCTGGCGCTTGCTCCGGGTGAGGTCACCGACCCGCTGCCTATCCCCAACGCCGTCGCGCTGTTCCAGCTGCGCGCCATTGAAGAGACCGGCTATAAAGCTCCGGAATATGCTGCAATCGAATATGCCGCCTATTACATCCCCGGCGGTCGGACAGAGGCCGCACTGGCCGCAGCCCGCAACATCCAGACGCGCGTGGACACTTGTGACGACCTCTATGGTGTCGCAAAGGGGCAGCCTGCGGAAGTGCTGGACCGGGGCAGCCTGCCCCCTGCCGAAATTCCGACCGATATTGCCGTGGAACTGATGAAGCTGGATGCGGGCGAGGTATCCACCGCATTGACGCGTTCGAACGGTCAAACGCTGGTGTTTCTGATGCTCTGCGGTCGCACACCGGTGCTGACCGAAGAGGTCAACCGCGAACAGTTGACGATGGGCCTGCGCAACCAACGGCTGAATTCCTACGCCAACGGCTATCTCGCGCAGCTTCGCGCCGAGGCGCGCATCCGCAACCGATGACCGATTTGCGCAGCGACGCCCCTATCGCGCTGACCTGCGGCGAACCGGCGGGCATTGGTCCGGAGCTGGCCGTGGCTGCGCGCGCGCGGCTTGGCGGATCGGTGCCGTTTTTCCTGCTGGGCGACCCACGCCACCTGCCGGCCGATGCTGACATCGTTGAGATTGCACATCCGTCAGAGGCCCCGGCTGCGATGGCACGCGGACTCCCGGTGCTGTCCCACGATTTCGACAGCCCCCGGGTGCCGGGCACGCCGCAGACGGATCACGCCGCACATGTGATCGCGGTGATCGAACGGGCTGTGTCTCTGGTGCAAACCGGCGCCGCATCGGCGATCTGCACGCTGCCCATCCACAAACAAGCGCTGGCCGAGGGCGCGGGCTTTGCCTTTCCCGGTCATACGGAATTTCTGGGCCATCTGGCGGGCGTGGATGAGGTGGTGATGATGCTGGCTTCGGATCAGCTGCGCGTGGTGCCCATCACCATCCACATCGCGCTGGACGCGGTGGCACGGGCGCTGACGCCTGCGCTTCTGGAAACACGGCTGCGGATCACCCATGCGGCAATGATCGGCCAGTTCGGCATTCCCGCGCCGCGCATCGCGGTGGCCGGGCTGAACCCGCATGCAGGCGAAGGCGGCCGGATGGGGCGCGAAGAGATCGAGGTAATCGCCCCTGTGCTGGAGCGTTTGCGCGCGGAAGGCATGGATCTGCGTGGGCCGATATCGGCGGATACGATGTTTCATGCAGCAACCAGAACGGGCTACGATGTGGCTGTGGCAATGTATCACGATCAGGCGCTGATCCCGATCAAGACGCTGGACTTCGACCGCGGCGTGAATGTCACGCTGGGACTGCCCTTCGTGCGCACCTCTCCAGACCACGGCACCGCCTTTGACATTGCCGGAACGGGCACGGCCAATCCGACCTCGACCGTGGAGGCGTTGCGTCTGGCCGCACGGCTGGCAGGCGGTGCGGGATGAGTGTGCGCACCAGTCCAATGCTGCGCCGTGTTGGACGTTCAGGAGCCTCCGGCGGGAGAATTTTTGCCAAGAAGAACTGGCAGGGTGTCCATTCGTTGGCCGTGGGTGAGGGGCTGTGAGCGCGATTGACGGTTTGCCGCCGCTGCGCGTGGTGATTGCCGAACATGGCTTGAGCGCACGCAAATCGCTTGGGCAGAATTTCTTGCTGGATCTGAACCTGACGTCCAAGATCGCGCGACAGGCGGGCGATCTGAGCGGCTGTGACGTGCTGGAGATCGGCCCCGGACCGGGCGGCCTGACGCGCGGGCTATTGGCGGAGGGTGCGCGCAAGGTGTTGGCGATCGAAAAGGATGCGCGTTGCCTGCCGGCATTGGCCGAAATCGCCGCCGCCTATCCCGGTCGGCTGGAGGTGGTCGAGGGCGATGCGTTGCAGGTTGATCCCTTGCAGCATCTGAGCCCGCCAATCCGTATCGCGGCGAACCTGCCCTATAATGTGGGGACGGAATTGCTGGTGCGCTGGCTGACGCCGCGTGACTGGCCGCCGTTCTGGCAAAGCCTGACGCTGATGTTCCAGCGCGAAGTGGCCGAGAGGATCGTGGCCGCGCCCGGATCGAAGGCCTACGGGCGATTGGCACTGTTGGCCCAGTGGCGTGCGGATGCGCGGATCGCCATGAGTCTGCCGCCCGAAGCCTTCACGCCCGCGCCAAAGGTGTCGTCGGCCGTGGTGCATCTGACCGCCCTGCCCGCGCCGCGCTACCCTGCCGATCCAAAGGTGTTGGAGCATGTCGTGGCGCGCGCCTTCAACCAGCGTCGCAAGATGCTGCGGGCCGCGCTGAAGGGTGTCGCACCGGACATAGAGGACAGGTTGCTGGCGGCGGGGATCAAACCAACGGACCGCGCCGAGCAGGTGCCGCTTGAAGCATTCTGCGCCCTGGCAAGAGCGGTGGCTGAAGGATAGCTTTGAGGTAATAGTTGGCGCACGCGTCCTGCGGAAATGCGCAAGCGGCAAACCATGTTCTTGGGACCCTTCACGCATTCCGACAGCAAGCTTTAGCGAAAATGCAAGAAAGGCACCCCATCAGGGCGCCTTTTTCAGTGGTTTGCCAAGGCTTGCCGAGACTATTCCGCGGCGTCTTTCGACGTATCCACACCCGGCGCGGCACTGCTGTCGGACGCTGCCTGGCCATCATCGGGGGCCTGCGATTCTGCGCCTTCGGCGGGCTTTTTCGGAGCAGGCTTCTTGCGCGGTTTGCGCACCGGTTTGGGTTTGGGCTCTGCCTGGGCTTCGGCGTCCTGATCGGCCTGGGGTTTCGCCTTGGTCCTTGATTTGGACTTTGCTTCGGGCTGGGGTGCGGCATTCTCGGGCGTATCGACCAGATTGTTGCCGTCCCCATCATCGCTCAGATCCAGGACATCCGGCTGATCGGCGTTGGACGGATCAGCTTTAGGCTGCTGATGAGGCTGCGGTTGTTGCTCCTGACGCTGCCCGTCGTTCTGGGAGGTCGCCTCGCGTTCGGCACGCTCGCGGTCGCGCTGCGCCTGACGCTCGCGGTTCTCGCGTTCCTGCTGTTCTCGGCGGGTATCCTGTTCCCGCTGCGCTTCGCTCAACATGCGCATGTAGTGTTCCGCATGCTGCTGAAAATTCTCGGTTGCGACCCGGTCATTGCTCAGCTGCGCGTCACGGGCAAGCTGATTATACTTGTCAATGATCTGCTGCGGGGTGCCACGCACCTTGCCCTCGGGACCCGAGCTGTCGAATACACGGTTGACGACGTTGCCAACGGTGGAACGGTTGCGGTTCGATTTCGACCGCGATCTTGATTTGGAAGATCTCATATGTCTCTTGATCCAGCCTTGGTTCTGACTGTTGTGTGACCCGGTGGCGCCTCATGCGCTCAACTTAAGGACGGGCCCCATCGATTTCCGGCTTGGCGTCGGCGGCGAGAGCGTAAGCGTTCAGCCATCCCGACTGCTACCGCAATAATCATGTCATCGGCTTCCAGACAAGCAAAAAACACGCGATCAGTAGCAGTTTCGGAAAAATTTGCCACAAAATGACTTAATTGCCGCGGCAAGATACCACGCGCGGCCTGCCATCCATGTCGGGATGCACGATGACGTGCCGAAGTCCGCAACTGCGAAAAATCTCTGCAACGGCAGGGCCCTGCTGCCAGCCGATCTCTACCAGCAAGCGTCCACCGGGGGTCAGGTGATCCGCCGCACGGGTTGCGATCACGCGGTAAGGGGCCAGCCCGTCACCACCGGGGGTGAGCGCGATTTCCGGGTCGTGATTGCGCACCTCGGGTGAAAGATCGGGCATCTCATTGACAGCGATATAGGGCGGGT
This sequence comes from Primorskyibacter flagellatus, assembly GCF_048268605.1. Taxonomy (NCBI): domain Bacteria; kingdom Pseudomonadati; phylum Pseudomonadota; class Alphaproteobacteria; order Rhodobacterales; family Roseobacteraceae; genus Primorskyibacter; species Primorskyibacter flagellatus. The sequence continues at coordinate 61,181 of NZ_JBLWVF010000014.1, read as the reverse complement.
TGGACACGATTAAATCGAATCGTCCGCTGATCCCGTCAAACCAATCGGCTGTCAGCAGCGTCAGCCGGTCCAGGACCCCGTGGCTCGTCGCATTTTGCGCGGCCACTTCCAGTGCCTTAGCGCTGATATCGCTGGCCACGGCCCGTGCGTCCGGCCATTCGGCCAACAAGGTGACAGCAAGGATGCCCGACCCGGCTCCGAGGTCCAAAATAGATGAACAACGCTCCGTAAGCGACTGCTCTATAATATTTTCCGTTTCTGGACGTGGGTCGAGGACATCTTCGGTGACTGCAAAGCTGCGCCCCCAGAAAAGACGCGTGCCAAGGATTTTGGACACGGGTCGCCGTGCGCAGCGTTCGGCCAGCATCCGGTCCAGTCCCGCCATCGCGGTATCGGGGAAGTCGTCTCGGGCCAGCAATGTCAGTCGTGATGCTTCAACGCCCATCGCGCCCGCAACCAGCGCCCGTGCATCACGGGGCGCGCCGTCTATTCCGGCGGCATGCAGCGTGCGCGTGGCTTGCGCCAGCGCCTCGCTGACCGTCACGCGCCCATCTCGGCCAGGGCCGTGGCTTGCGCATCGGCGGTCAGCGCGTCGATCACCTCGTCCAGATCGCCCTGCATCACCTGATCCAGCTTGTACAGCGTCAGGTTGATACGGTGATCGGTCATGCGGCCTTGCGGGAAATTATAGGTCCGGATGCGTTCGGACCGGTCGCCTGACCCCACCTGCGCCTTGCGGTCGGCAGAACGTTCGCTATCCGCTTTCTGACGTTCCAGATCAAACAACCGTGTGCGCAGCACCTGCATGGCGATTTCTCGGTTGCGGTGCTGGGATTTCTCGGAACTGGTGACCACGGTGTTGGTCGGAAGGTGAGTAATGCGCACGGCCGAATCGGTGGTGTTGACGTGCTGCCCGCCTGCCCCGGAGCTGCGCATCGTGTCGATCCGTAGATCGTTGGGATCGATGCGGATATCGACCTCTTCGGCCTCGGGCAGAACAGCCACCGTGGCGGCGGATGTGTGGATGCGTCCGCCCGATTCTGTCGCAGGCACGCGCTGCACCCGGTGTACGCCGCTTTCATATTTCAGCCGGGCAAAGACGTTCTGGCCGGTGATCCGGGCGGTCAATTCGCGAATGCCGCCAAGCTCGGTCTGCTGCTCCTCGAGGATTTCCAGCTTCCAGCCATGGCTTTCGGAATAGCGCTGATACATGCGCAGCAGATCGCCCGCGAAAAGTGCGGCCTCTTCCCCACCGGTTCCGGGCCGGATCTCCAGCACGGCCGGGCGCGCATCGGCTGCATCCTTGGGCAAAAGCGCCAGTTGCAACGCGTGTTCGGCCTCTGGCAGCGCGGCGCGCAGGGCTGGCAGTTCTTCCTCGGCCAGTTCCTTCATGTCGGGGTCGGACAGCATCTCTTCAGCTTCGGACAGATCCGCCTGAAGCCTCTCATAGGCGCGGATTTGTTCGACGACGGGGCGGAGTTCGGCATATTCGCGGCCCAATGCGGCAATATCGCCGCCGCCCTGGGCCATCTTGGCCTCCAGGAACTCGAACCGTTCGGATATCTGGGCAAGTCTGTCTGCTGGAACCATGCCGGTGCATGTCCCCTATTGCGCGGGTTTGGTCAAGGCCCTGCCCTGCCTGCCAATGCGCAGACACGCCGGTTTTACGAGGTTGCACAGCCGGGTCCATGCACGGGCGCATGGCCTCAGGTCTGGCTCAGCGCCTGAAGCCAGTCATCAACCCGCGCGGCATTCACACCGAAATCCGCCTTGCCAAAGCGCAGCCGGGCCAAGATGCGGATCTGGCCATTCACCAGCTGCACGGTGGTATAATCTGGAAAGCCAAATCCGGCAGAGCGGGTGACATAGGTGATGTGCCCCCCTGCCACCGATCCGGCCAATACCTTGGTGCGCGGGGTGGTTCGGGCGATTTCATCGAGCTTCGCCAGTGTTTCCGCATCGCCGGGGATGATGCGCCGCGCGCCGTCCGTCAGGGTTTCGTCTGTGTCAAAGCCAAGCGGCACATGCCAACGCGCAGCATCGGTTGGTGCCAGTCGAATATAGACCATCAGGGCGATTACTAGAACAAGGACAATCAGCGCTGCGGTTTTCATCTATCTCTCCAATGCGGAGGGCGCGGATAAGCCACCGCAGCTGAGTCTTCAAGTGGTGGTGCCCGATCCGGCGGTGCTATCCGCCCATTCCCAGCCGCGTCCATCCGATCAGGCAGAGGATCTCCATCGCGACATGCGCGCCCGCGACGGCCGTGATGCCCGCGGGGTCGAAAGGCGGCGAAACCTCAACCACATCGCCGCCGACAAACGCCACCCCGGCCATACCGCGCAGGATCGCGGCGGCCTGCGCCGAACTCAGCCCACCCCAGACCGGAGTACCGGTACCGGGTGCAAAGGCCGGGTCCAGCCCGTCAATGTCAAAGCTGAGATAGGCGGGCGTTTCGCCCACGATCTCGCGGATGCGGTCCGCCACGGCCTGCGCCCCGATCCGGTGAACCTCTGGCGCGTCGATGATGTGCAGGCCCATCGTATCGGGATTGGTCGTGCGGATGCCGATCTGGACAGAGCGCGCCGGATCAATCAGCCCCAGCTTCACCGCCTTGTAGACGAATGTGCCGTGGTCGATCCGATCCATATCATCATCCACCCAACTGTCGGAATGCGCATCGAACTGCACAAGCGCCAGTGGCCCGTGTTTTGCGACATGCGCCTTCAAGAGCGGCAGTGTGATGAAGTGGTCGCCGCCCAGTGTCAGCATCGCCGCGCCCGACGCGATGATCCTGTCGGCATGTGCTTCCAGCGTCGCGGGGAATTGGGACGTCTTGGCGTAATCAAAAGCCAGATCGCCGTAATCCACCACTGTCATGTCGCTTAGCGGGTCGACCCCCCAGCCATAAGGCGGGTCATAAGGTTGCAGCAGGCTCGCCTCGCGGATTGCGCGCGGGCCCAGGCGCGTACCAGGGCGGTTGGTCACGGCCTGATCGAAAGGCACGCCCGTCACCGCCACGTCAACGCCGGTCAGGTCCTTGGTATAGCGCCTGCGCAGAAAGGACGCCGCACCGCCAAAGGCGTTTTCATAGCTTAAGCCCCGTGCGTCGTCGCGTGTAAAGGCATGGTCGATCTGGGTCTTTGCGTCTTCAAGCGCCATTGGGCCACCTCTATCAACTAATCTTCCCTCACCGCGCCCGTGCCCCGGCGGTCAAGCCATCACGACATCGTCGCCCCCTCTGACCCTGCTGTTGACCGGAACGGTCTGCGACAGGCACGGGTGGACTTCGCACGGCGCTGTTGTCAGTTTGCATCTGACGCGAAACCATGGATCTACGCAATGCCCGAAGACAGCCTGATCACCGACCCGAATGGCGGCATGCCGCGCCTGCGCGAAATCATGCGCCGCTTGCGGGATCCGAAAACTGGATGCCCTTGGGACATCGAACAGACATTCGCCACCATCGCCCCCTACACGATCGAAGAAGCCTACGAGGTTGCCGACGCCATCGAACGCGAGGCATGGGACGAGTTGAAAGGCGAATTGGGCGATCTGCTGTTTCAATCGGTCTTTCATTCGCAGATGGCCGAAGAGGCGGGCATGTTCACCTTCGAGGACGTCGTCGACACCATGTCCGACAAGATGGTGGCCCGCCATCCGCATGTCTTTGGCGCGGACTCCAACGCCAAAAGCGCCCGGCAGCAGACCATCGACTGGGAAGAAACCAAAGCCACCGAACGCGCCGCCAAGGCACAGACCGGCGCGCTGGAGGGCGTGGCCGTGGGCCTGCCGGCCTTGCTGCGGGCGGTGAAGCTGCAAAAACGCGCGGCTCGGGTGGGGTTCGACTGGCCCGAAACCGAACAGGTGCTGGACAAGATCGCCGAGGAATGTGCCGAACTGCGCGAGGCGCATGCCTCTGGCGACAAGACCCATACCGAAGAAGAGCTGGGCGATTTGCTGTTTGTCATGGCCAATCTGGCGCGTCATCTGGACATTGATCCAGAGGCAGCCCTGCGCGGCGCAAACGCCAAGTTCTCGCGCCGTTTCAAGGGGGTAGAAAACGCTCTTGAAGCGATGGGAAAGCGCCCCGAACAGTCCGATCTGGCAGAGATGGACGCACTTTGGGACGCGGAAAAACGCCGCGAACGTCAATCCTGACAAAAATGTTCGGGTAGCGCATTGACCGAGCAAAACACTCGGAATAGACAGGTCGCAGAAAATGTGAACCCGAAAGGACGACCCATGTATCGCCTGACTTGCGCGACTGCCCTGATGCTGACCACCGCCATGCCTGCCCTTGCCGAAGGCATCGTCAATATCTACTCATACCGCCAGCCTGAACTGATCGCGCCCCTGACGGACGCCTTCACGGCAGAGACCGGCATTGATGTGAACGTGGCCTATCTGGACAAGGGCATGGTCGAACGACTGCAAGCCGAGGGCGATCGCTCGCCCGCCGATATGGTGCTGACCGTGGACATCTCGCGCCTGTCCGCCGTGGTCGAGGCCGGGCTGACCCAACCGGTCGAGACCGAAACGCTGACATCGAACGTGCCCGCGCAATACCGCGACCCCGATGGCAACTGGTACGGCCTGACCACCCGCGCGCGGATCGTCTATGCCTCGAAGGAACGCGTCGATCCGGCAGAGGTCACCACCTACGAGGATCTTGCGGATCCCAAATGGGAAGGTCGGATCTGCACCCGTTCGGGCACGCATCCCTATAACGTCGCGCTGGCCTCAGCGGTGATCGAGCATCACGGCGAAGAAGTCGCGAAAGAATGGCTTGGCGGCTTGAAGGCCAATCTGGCGCGCAAACCGCAAGGCAATGACCGCGCACAGGTCAAGGCGATCTGGGCCGGCGAATGCGATATCGCCATCGGCAACACCTATTACATGGGCAAGATGCTGGCAGATCCCGAACAGGCGGAATGGGCCAACTCGGTCAACGTGCTGTTCCCGGAATTCGAAGACAGCGGCACCCATGTGAACATCTCGGGTGTGGCGCTGACGAAATCCGCGCCCAACAAGGAAAACGCCATCAAGATGATGGAATTCCTGACCTCGCCCAAGGCGCAGGAAATCTACGCCCACGCCAACTTTGAATATCCCATCGCCGAGGGCACAGAGGCCGATGAGGTGGTGCAAAGCTGGGGTGAGTTCACACCGGACGAAACCAACCTGATGGCGTTGGCCGCCCACCGCGCCGCCGCCTTGCGGATCATCGAAGAGGTCGATTTCGACGGCTGATCCTATTTACATCGAGCAGCCCAAGGCCCCGTCCATCAATGGCGGGGCCTTTTGGTTTTCTGGGCAAGGTCGGCTTCGAGCCCAATATCCTAAGTTGCAGCGCTCGTAAGTTCGCCTTATGTTCTCGCTGATCATTTATCGCAGAAGAAGCCGCAACCAGTATGAGAGCAATTTTAAGAAACAAGGCAGTCGCGGTCTGTAATGACAAGATCGCCAAAAAGGGAGAGACCGTAGGTCTTTCTTTCTATGCGTTTTTTGCCAACAGAAATAATGATCCAGCGTTGCTTATGGAAGCAGCCGAATGGTGGATCAAAACGCACGAACTGGATCACTTTGAGAAAGCAGTGAAAATTCGAGATATGATCATTTCCGGTGTTTGACCAACGGCAAATTTGTCCTGCATAGCTTCTGCTGCGCGCTCCTTGGGTCGCGCACTCCATCGTCGGCGATGTCCTGCTTTGATACAGCCATTTCGCTTGCGACGTTGGCAGGGCTCTGTCACATGCAAGAGCCATAAATGCCTCGCGTCACAGGCAGACAAACAGACAGTCAGGGAGAACGGCAATGACAGCACGCAAGATCATCATCGACACTGATCCCGGTCAGGACGATGCGGTGGCCATTCTGCTGGCGCTTGCCTCTCCCGAAGAGATCGAGGTGCTGGGCATCACAGCGGTGGCCGGAAACGTACCGCTGGCGCTGACCCAAAAGAACGCGCGCATCATTTGCGAATTGGCGAACCGCACCGATATTCCCGTTTTTGCGGGCTGCGATGCACCGCTGAAAAGACCGCTGGTCACGGCCGAGCATGTGCATGGCAAGACCGGGCTTGACGGGCCTACCCTTCCCGATCCGACAATGCCGCTGCAAGATGCCCATGCGGTCGATTTCATCATCGAAACCCTGCGCGCACATCCTGCCGGGACGGTCACGCTTTGCCCGCTGGGGCCGCTGACCAATATCGCCACCGCGCTGGAAAAGGCACCGGATATTGCCGCGCGCATTGCCGAGATCGTGCTGATGGGCGGTGCCTATTTCGAGGTGGGCAACATCACCCCCGCCGCAGAGTTCAACATCTATGTCGATCCGGAAGCCGCTGATATCGTGTTCAGATCCAGCGCACCGATTACGGTCATGCCGCTGGACGTGACGCATAAGGCACTGGTCACGAAGCCGCGCAACGATGCGTTCCGCGCCTTGGGCACGCCCGTGGGCGAGGCCGTGGCTCTGATGACCGACTTTTTCGAACGGTTCGACAAGGAGAAATACGGCAGCGCAGGCGCGCCACTGCACGACCCTTGCGTCACCGCTTATCTGATCCGGTCGGACCTGTTCACCGGCCGTCACATCAATGTCGAGATCGAAACGACCTCGGAACTGACATTGGGGATGACCGTCGCCGATTGGTGGGGCGTCACCGACCGCCCGGCCAATGCGACCTTCATGGGCGATCTGGACGCGGACGGCTTCTTTGCGCTGCTGACGGAAAGACTGGCCCGGCTATGAAGACCCTGCATCTGGCAGGCCCCGACGATCTGCCCCGGCTGTTGCCCTTGGTCGCCGCCTTTCACACGCATCAGGCGTTCGACACCGATACCGACCATCAGACAGCCGCGATCCTGCCCCTGCTGGAAGGCTCGCCGCATGGCGCGATCTGGCTGATCGGTCCGCGCAAGGCACCCGTGGGCTATGTCGTCGTCACCTTCGGCTGGTCGGTCGAATATGGCGGGTTGGACGGGATCGTTGACGAGTTGTATATCCGCCCCGCCGTGCGTGGCCGCGGCATGGGGTTCGAGGCGGTCAATTCGCTGGCTCACGCCCTGCGCGACAATGGCGTTCGGGCGCTGCATCTTGAGGCCGACCGCAGTGATGAAACGCTATCCCGGTTTTACAGGCGCAGCGGGTTTCGCCCGCGCGAAGGGTATCTGTTCATGTCGCGGGTGCTGTAGCGCCCTGACATTAACGCACTGGCATTCCCGGCCCGAATGCCTATTTGTGGGGTATGACCCTGCATATCCCCTTCGACAATTCCTACGCCGCCCTGCCCGATGGCTTCTACACCCGGCAAGTTCCGACACCGGTCCCGGCCCCGCAGTTGATCGTGTTCAACCACGCGCTTGCGGCGCAGATGGGCATGGAAGGCACGGATGACCCCCGTCTTGCGTCGATCTTCGCGGGCAATGAGGTGCCGCAGGGCGCGGCCCCCTTGGCGCAGCTTTATGCAGGCCACCAGTTTGGCCAGTTCAATCCGCAGCTTGGCGATGGTCGCGCAGTTCTACTGGGCGAGACCGTGGGCCGCGACGGGCGACGCCGCGACATCCAGCTCAAGGGCTCCGGTCCCACGCCATATTCCCGAAGCGGCGATGGTCGCGCTTGGCTGGGGCCAGTGCTGCGCGAATATCTTGTCTCCGAGGCAATGCATGCGCTTGGCGTGCCCACCACGCGCGCGCTGGCTGCCGTCCGCACCGGAGAGCTCGTCTACCGCGAGGCCGCCCTGCCCGGTGCCGTGCTAACCCGCGTGGCCGCCAGCCACATCCGTGTCGGCACGTTTCAGGTCTTTGCCGCACGCCGCGACACGAAGGCGCTTCGCGAATTGATGGACCATGCCATCGCGCGTCATTACCCGGACGCCGATGGCCCGCGCGGGTTCTTGCAGGCGATGATTGCCGCGCAGGCGAAGCTGGTGGCGCAATGGATGTCGGTCGGCTTTATCCACGGGGTGATGAACACGGACAATTGCGCAATCTCGGGCGAGACGATCGATTACGGCCCCTGTGCCTTCATGGATGTCTACAATCCCGATACGGTTTTTTCGTCCATCGACCGTCGTGGCCGTTACGCCTATGCCAATCAGGCCGATATCGTCATCTGGAACATAGCACAGTTGGCGACATCTCTGGTGCCGCTGATGCCCGATACGGATGAGGCCGTGAAGGGCTTTACCGATGATGTGCAAGGCATGGCCGAGCAGATCCGCGCACAGTGGTTGACGCGGTTCGCCGCGAAGATCGGCATCACGGAACCTCAGCCCGAAGATGCCGCGCTGATCGGCGACCTGCTGACCACGATGGATGAGAACCAGGCGGATTTCACCAACACGTTCCGCGCACTTGTCTCTGGCGATGCCCGCGACCAGTTCACCGATCCTGCGGCGTTTGAGCTTTGGGCCGAGGGTTGGAAGCAACGGTTGGACGGCGAGGCAGATCCGCAGGCGGTGATGACTTCTGCCAACCCCGCCTACATCCCGCGCAATCACCGCGTGGAGCAGATGATCGAGGCTGCGGTTGCAGGCGATGACGCGCCGTTCCACCGGATGCTGGACATTCTGTCTCGTCCTTACGAGAACCAACCGGGTGCCGAGGACCTGACCCGCCCGCCCCTGCCCGCCGAGGTTGTGCCCGCGACATTCTGCGGAACCTGACCGTCAAGCCAAGCGGCACTGGCGTCAATTCTTGTGCGCGGCATCCATGCGTGACGACGCAAAGCCAGCCAGGCGAAGCGGTCGTATGTCCTGAACGGGACCCCTGCGAACATGTTTCAGGTCGCGTCATGGCTGATCGTGCTGGCCGGGGCAGTTCGGTGCCGCGAATTTCGTGACACCGAACGACTTACCGGCTGGTCAATCGGCTGGGCCGCGACCCGGATCTGGTCTGAGCCGGACCACAGTTTTTCGGTTACAGAACGGTCCCGACGTGTCATGTTGGCGTTCAGGTTTAAGCAATTAACCAGGGAGATTAGCAAATGAGCCTCATGGGAACGCTGGCCAAGATCGCCATCGGATATGCCTCGGCGCGCGGCATCGACAAACTGACAAGTGGTCAGGGTATGGGCGGCGGCGCTCAGGTCAAAAGCACCGAAACTGGCGGGCTTGGCGATATGATGTCGCAGATGACCGGCGGCACCGAAGGGCAGACCAACCCATTGCAGGGGCTGATGGAACAGATGCAGAAAGGCGGGCTGGATCTGTCGGCATTGATGGGCGGCGGACAATCCGGCGAGAGCGGAGACAAGGGCGGATTGCTGTCCTCTGCGCCCGGCGGTGGCACCGGATTGGCGGGCATGCTTGCCGGTGTCGGTGCGATGGCTCAGGCGCAAGGCAAAGGACTTGGCGGGTTGATCGACCAGTTCAACACCGCCGAAACCGCACCGGATGCCGAGGCCGCCGCAGCGCTGATGCTGCGCGCGATGATCCAGGCGGCCAAGGCCGATGGCGGGATCGACGATGCCGAGAAGGCGAAGATCCTGGAAACCGTCGGCGATGATGCCAATGCCGAAGACATGGCCTTTATCAAGGACCAGCTTGCGGCGGATGTGGATATCAAGGGGCTGGCGGCTGACACGCCTGCCGCGCAAAAGATGCAGGTTTATTCTGCCTCCCTGACCACGATCCGTGTGGATACGCAGGCAGAAGCGCAGTATCTTCATCAACTGGCACAGGCATTGGGCATTCCCGAAGCCGGGGTCAATGCGATGCATGTACAACTGGGCCTGAGACCGCTTTACGCCTGAACCGCACCGCACAGACCCAAGTAAAAAAACGGCTGCGCACCCATCGGATCGCGCAGCCGTTTTGTTTCGAATGCCTTAAGTCGGTCAAGGCGGGGTGCAGCAGCCCTGCCGTTTGGCCAGCCGCTGCACCGAGCCGGCTCAGCCGTAAACCAGCCTTGGCAGCCATGTGATGATCTGCGGGAAGACCATGCAGAGCACCAGGCCGACAATCTGTAGGAACAGGAAGGGCAGCGCGGATTTGAAGATATCGGTCATCGGGATGTAATCAGGGGCGACGCCACGCAGGTAGAACAGCGCATAGCCAAAGGGCGGCGACAGAAAGCTCATCTGCATGTTCACCAGGTACAGCACACCGAACCACAGCACCAGATCGTCCGGACTGTCGAGGCCGAAGGCCTGCGCCCCCAGCACCTTGATGATCGGCACGAAGATCGGCACGCACAGCAACAAGATACCGACCCAGTCAAGGAACATCCCCAGAGCCACCAGCAGGATCTGCATCAGGATCAGGATGCCCCACGGGCCAAGCCCGGTCGCGGCAAGCGATTCCTGAACGAATTGCTGCCCGCCTTCCAGCACATACAGCCCGACAAAGATCGTCGCGCCGAACATGATCCAGATCACCATGGCCGACGCCTTAAGCGTGGTGGTGCAGGCTTCTCTGATCGTCGGCCAATCCAGTTTGCGGTGGATCGCCGCCACGATGAAGGCGCCGAATGTGCCGATGCCTGCGGCCTCCACCGGGGTGGCCACGCCCGTGAAGATGATCCCCAGCACGACAACAACGAGCGTGATCGGCGCAGCCATCTTGCCGACAAGCTGCACCTTTTCCGCATTGGACACCCGTTCCTCTACCGGGATGGCCGGGCCAAGCGCGGGATTGATATAGGACCGTATCACCACATAAGCGATATACATCCCCGACAGAAGCAGGCCCGGAATCACCGCGCCGATGAACAGCTCGCCCACCGATTGTTCAGCCACCACGGCGTAGATGATGGCAAGGATCGAGGGCGGGATCAGAATGCCCAACGTGCCCCCCGCCATGATCGAGCCCATGGCGATCTTCGGATCGTAGTGGCGCTTCAGCATCGCGGGCAAGGCAATGATGCCCATCGTCACCACCGCTGCCCCGATCACGCCGACCATCGCGGCCAGGATGGTAGAGGCGATGATCGTGGCCGCCGCCAGACCGCCTTTCAGCCCGCCCATGACCTTGTAGATCACGTCGAACATGTCGTTGATGATGCCTGCCCTTTCCAGCATCGCCGCCATGAAAATGAACAGCGGAATGGCCGAAAGCTGATAATTCGTCATCAGCGGGAAGATGCGGCTTGGCACGATGTTCAGCGCCCGAGCGTCACCCAGGATAAACAGGAACACGCAGGCCAGACCACCCGTCACGAAGGCCAGCGGCAAGCCGGCCATGAGAAGCGCCAGAAGGCTGCCGAACATGATCAGCGTCAGCCAGGCGATGTCGATTTCTATACCCATGCCTCAGTTCCCCCGCGCGATTTCACGGATGTCTTTGGACAGCTTGGAGACACCTTGCAGCACCAGCAGCAGGCCCCCGATCACCATCACCCATTTCATTGGCCAAAGTGGCACTTCCCATTCGTTGAAGCTGATCTCGCCCCAGCGGATGTTTGGGTCGCTCCACTGGTTCGCACCGAACCCGCTCAGCATCTCGCCAAAGCCGATCTGCCCACGCGCCCAGTCCGACAACACGGAATTGCCCGACGGCACAGCGATTGCGTCCATGGCAAAGATCCACGACGTCACCAACAACGTGCCTGCGAAGATAAAGAAGAAGATCGAGGTCAGCAGATCGACCCAGGCCTTTTTCGGGCGCGTGAGCGGTGCGTAGAAAATATCGACGCGCACATGGCTTTCGGTCAGCATCGCATATGACCCTGCAATCAGGTATTGCATGCCGAACATCAGGTACATTGCCTCATGCGCCCAGTTGGTGGGGCTGTTGAAAACGTAGCGGGCAATCACCTCGTAATAGTAGACAAAAACCGCGATCACCGCCCAGTAGGCGACAAATTCACCGCAGAACAGCGACAACCGGTCAATCCAGTTCTCGGCGTATTCGGCGTCTTTCTTCGGGGCCTCGGCAGCCTCTGCCGCAGCGAGGGCGGCTTCGGTTTCGCTCATCTCTTCATGCGCGGGCAGCTTGTCATTTGCGTTTCGCACCAAAGAGGGCATCAAAATCATGTCAATCAGCAACAACGCCAGGATCAGATACAGCGCGTAACCTCCCGCATCGTCCCAAAAAGCGCGCGTCCTTGCCGCCTCGTCCCGCTGGGGCGCTTTCTCTTCCAAGGTATTGCGAGCGGCTTCAAGCCGCGCTTCGCCCTTGGAAATCGTATCCTGCGCACGGGTCAGGCGACGCTCGGCAGATTTCTGCGTGAAAGACCCGGCTTCGGCAGCATCATAGGTGGCCTGAAGCTCTTCCAGATTGGCGCGCGCTTCATCGACGCGGGATTCTTCGCGATCCAATGTCCGTTCGGCCACACGCAATTCATTGGCAAAACCCGACAGGATGGTGCGGGCGTCCTGCGTCTGGCCATTGGCATACAGCACAAAAAGGAAGATCGGCAGATAGACCAACCCCCACATGTTCTTGAGATAAAACCGGTGCAGACCGATAATGCCGCCGGTGACGGCGATCATGTAGCCCAACGGCAATGTATAGCGTTTTTCTTGCGGCTGCGGTCGGCGCGACAAGATCATCGCGACAATGGGAAAGACGATAAGCCCGACCCAGTACAACCAATGCGGCAGCGTGAAGCTGAGCCCCGGCATTAAATTCTCCATGGCTGTCAGAGACAAAAAGTGCCGTCCGGAATGGTCCGGACGGCGACAAAGACATGTTCAAACGGTCAGAGCTTCAGCTCTAGCCCCTCGGTCAGCGCCGGATCCACATAGCCAAGCGATCCGGACTGCATGTACTTTAGCTGGATGTCGAATATCCGTGCCGCCTGCGGATCACGGTTGGCGTAGTCGAACCAGATTGGCACGGCGACTTCGGTCATCAACTCCACATCGTCCTGAGACAGGCGGGTCACTTCGGTACCATCGGCCTCGAATTTGGCCCATGCTTCCTGATCGGCAGCCTGGATGGCGGCGTGATGCATGTCTGAATAGACGTGGGTTTCCATTTCGACGAATTGCTTCATCTCTGGCGACAGCGCCTCCCACGCGGCCTGCCCCACGGTGATGTCCATGATGTCGACGGGCTGGTAGAGCGACATGAAACCGGGCGGTCCCATGACGATGTAATCGGTGACCTGGCTGAAGCCGAGCGCGTAGTTCACCGCGGGCCCCACATAATCGGCCACGTCGATCGTGCCTTTTTCCAGCGCCGGGAAAATCTCGGACCCCGGCAGAACCGTGGTCTCGGCGCCGATGGCGGTGAAGATCTCGGCGACCATGCCGCCCGGCAGGCGCATCTTGCGGCCCGCGAAATCGTCAATCGACCGGATCGGCACCTTGGAGTGGATGATGTTTGGGCCGTGATGCACGGGACCGACGAAATGCATGCCCTGCGCCGCGTAAAGTTCGCGCGCAATGTCGATGCCACCGAGGCCATAGTAAAACACATCAAATTCATGCGGGTTGCGCAGGCCCAGAGGGATGGAGGTCAGAAACGTCGCGGCCGGAATGATGCCTTGCGCGTAGATGGTGAAAGGATTCACCGCATCCAGAACACCGTTCTTGACCGCATCGAAAAGCTGAAAATCGCCGACCACGTCGTTTGCACCGAAGGGTTGAAACGCCAATTCGCCACCGGTCTTGTCGGCGATAGAGGCGCACCAGTCCTTGAATATCTGAAGACCAGCGCCACCGGGCCAGCTTGTCTGGATTTTCCAGGTCGTGCCATGAGACGCTGCCGTGGCAATATGCGGAGCGGCGAGCACCGTCGCACCTGCGCCCGCAAAAGCCCGCAACGCATTGCGCCGAGTGGTGATCTTGTTCATGTTTTTGTCCTCCCTTACATGCGCCGAGGGCCATTTTTTACAGATGGCTCATCCCGACATGCCCTAGGTTAGCGGCAACGGTCTAAATTGGTAAAGTTATTTCTCCACCTCATTGCAAGTTTATCCGCACCCGCATTCAAGAACATTCATCTTCCATTCTCTCGGCCACGACATGTCAGTGAGGGTCAAGCGTTTGACAAAAAATGTATTTTTAATCGATCATTTCCCGGTCGCCCGACACCGGGTAACTGACAGCGTCGATCTAGCAAACCGTCGGGCCAGCGCGCCTTGGCACTATTGCCGACACCGGACATATGAACTGAATCCTATCGCTGTCAAAGCAGGGAATGATCCTTCGGCAAATTACCGGCGTGCAAAAGAAATGCGCTGCCGGGAGTTCATCCCCGGCAGCGCAGCATTTTTAGGTCAGGCAGCCTACAGGTTCAGGCAGCGCGACGGCGTTGACGACCGCCACCATTGCCACCGTTCCCCCCACCGCCACCGCCGGAACGGCGACGACGCTGGTTGGAATTTGGCTTGGGTTTCTCACCGCGGACAGGCTCCCACGGGCGGCCAGACGCCACGGGAATTGTCAGCTTCATAATTTTCTGGATCGCCTTCAATTCGCCCATCTCGTCCGGGGCGCAGAAGGCCACCGCGCGGCCTGAGGCCCCGGCCCGCGCAGTCCGGCCAATACGGTGGACATAATTGTCGGGCACGTTCGGCAGATCGAAGTTGTAGACATGGCGCACAGCCGGAATATCCAAACCACGAGCCGCAACATCAGTGGCCACAAGCACCTTGATCTTGCCATCGCGGAACGATTGAAGCGCGCGATCGCGCTGTCCCTGGCTTTTGTTGCCGTGGATCGCAGCCGCCGAATAGCCTGCCTTGTCCAGCGTCTTCAGCAGCCGGTCGGCACCGTGTTTGGTGCGGGTAAAGACCAGCGCCAGTTCTTCGCGGTGGACATCCAACTGTTCCACAAGGAAAGACGGCTTTTCGGCCTTTGCAACGAAGTGAATGCACTGTTCGATCTTGTCAGCAGCCTTGCCCGGAGGCGAAACCTGCACCTTGACCGGATTGGTCAGGTAGCCCGCTGACAGCTCTTCCATCTGTTTCGGCATCGTGGCCGAAAACAACATGGATTGACGCTGTTTGGACAGGTGGGGCGTAATCCGGCGCAAAGCATGGATAAAGCCCATGTCCAGCATCTGGTCAGCCTCGTCCAGCACCAGAAAACGTGCCTTGGACAGATCCAACGCGCGGCGGTCCAAAAGGTCGATCAGGCGGCCCGGCGTGGCAATCAGCAGGTCGGTGCCGCGCGCCAGACGGTTGATCTGCGCGTTGATTGACGCACCACCGACAACGATGTTCACCTTGATGGGTGTACCATCTGTCAGGGTTTTCAGGGTGGCGGCGATCTGGTTGACCAGTTCGCGGGTCGGGGCCAACACCAGTCCGCGCACGGTTTTGGGTGCAGGCTTGCCCGGCTCTGCCAACATTGCGGTGACCAGCGGCAGGCCGAAAGCGGCGGTCTTGCCGGTGCCTGTCTGGGCAAGGCCCATCACGTCGCGGCCTTTCAGCGCCTCGGGGATCGCGCCGGCCTGGATCGGCGTAGGCGTATCCAGCCCAAGATCGGAAAGTCGTTTCAGCAGTTGGGCCGGCAGGCCCATTGATTCAAAAGTCGTCAAGGAAAATCCTTCTCTGGCCACGCGACATGCGCAGCCGTGGTCGGGCACGCATTGGCACCCTCATGGTGGTCGGAGAAAAAACCGGCGGCCGGGCCGATTGCCCGCCTGCCCTTCAACTCCGCTGCCCCATGCGTGATCGTGGAAGCATTCCCGTTACTCCGATCAGGGGCACCAACAAGGGGCGCGGCCCGTCCTGCTCACGCGGCAGGGAGTAGCGTTGGCATGCATATGCGCTGGCAGGCCCCTAAAGTCAACCCGGCCTCCCACGTCACGTCCTGACCGTGACCTGCCTTCCACCCGGCCCGCCTTTACCCCGACAGGCCGACGAAAGGTCGCGCCGCAATGTCAAATTTAGGCTTGGCCCATGGCGGAGGTATTCGTTAAACGTCGAGGCCACGAAACCGGAGACCGCGGATGGCCGACACGATCATCGAACGCTGCGAGGCCAAGGGCCTGCGCATGACCGACCAGCGCAGGACCATTGCGCAGGTGCTGGAAGAAGCGACCGATCATCCGGACGTCGAGGAACTGTACGCGCGCGCCAGCGCACGCGACGCCGCAATCTCGATCGCGACGGTCTATCGCACGGTGAAGCTGTTCGAAGAGGCCGGCATTCTGGAGCGGCTGGAATTCGGCGATGGTCGCGCCCGGTACGAAGACGCAGAGCGCGAACACCATGACCATCTGATCGACATGCAGTCCGGCGAAGTGATCGAATTCGTCGACCCCGAGATCGAGGCGCTTCAGGAAAAGATCGCGGAAAAGCTGGGCTACCGGCTGAAAGGCCACCGGATGGAGCTTTATGGCGTGCCCATCACCCCGCGCCCCCGCCGCTGACCCTGTGCTCTGACGCAGGTTGGTCTGTGCGCTCAACAACACTGGTCATTCGCGGGACGCTGAATTAGGTCCAAACCAGCCGCACCCATAAACCAACAGGAAAAGAGCCCGCCATGCCTCTGCGCGCGATCATGCTGATGGTTCTGGGGATGGCCTTCCTAGCGCTCAGCGACATGTTCATCAAGCTGGCAGCCGCACGGATACCGGTGGGTCAGGTCATGGTGATGCTCAGCCTCGGCGGCACGACGGTCTTTTATATTGTCGCGCGCATACAACGCGTCCCGATCTTCACCAAAACAGCGCTGCAAAAGCTTGTTATGATGCGCAACGGAATGGAGATGATGGGCGGTCTGGGCATGGTGCTGGGTATTGCACTGGTGCCGCTTTCGCTGGTCGCGGTCATCATGCAGGCCACGCCTTTGCTGGTCACGTTGGGCGCGGCGCTGCTGCTGCATGAGCCGGTAGGCTGGCGGCGTTGGGCGGCCATTTTCGTGGGTCTGCTGGGCATGTTGCTGGTCGTGCGGCCGGGTTTTGAGGGCTTCGCGCCTGCGACGCTTTTCGTTGTTATGGGCGTCGTGGGACTGGCGATGCGCGATCTGGTAACGCGCATGGCACCTGTCCACATCCCCTCCATCGCGCTGTCCACATGGGGGTTCGGCGCGACCATTCCCGTGGGTGCCTTGCTGTTGCTGATCCAGGGCGATGTCCCGGTAATTGACGTCATGGCGCTGGCACAGGTTGGCGGTGCGGTGCTGGTCACGACCTCCGGATACTACGCCGTGACGGCGGCAATGCGTCTGGCACCTGCCTCGACCGTTGCGCCGTTCCGCTATTCGCGGCTGGTCTTCACCATGAGCGTCGGCATCCTGATTTTCGGCGATATGCCCGACACCCTGACCCTGATCGGGGCTGCGATCATCATTACATCGGGGCTTTACTCTTTCCTGCGCGAACGGCGGCTGGCCAGAGATGCCTTGATCGAGGCGCGGATAACCTCGCAAATGCCCTGACTGCCTGTGAAGGCTGTTCCGGCACACATGCAAGCAAGAGGTTAGCGCTAACGGTCGCAGTTTACTTTCCCCAACGAGATGCTATGACTGCCCCGAAGTTCCATTCAGGCCGAGGACGCCCCAATGAGCACCATTATCGACATTCACGCCCGCGAAATCCTTGACAGCCGGGGCAATCCGACCGTCGAGGTCGACGTCATCCTTGAGGACGGCACACTTGGCCGCGCCGCCGTGCCATCAGGTGCCTCGACCGGCGTACACGAAGCGGTGGAGCGCCGTGACGGCGACAAGGCCCGCTACATGGGCAAAGGCGTGCTGGAGGCCGTGGCCGCCGTCAATGGCGAGATTGCCGATGCGCTGGTCGGCATTGACGCGACCGAGCAGGTTGCCATCGACTCCGCGATGATCGAGCTGGACGGCACCGATAACAAAGGTCGTCTGGGCGCGAATGCGATCCTCGGCGTCAGCCTCGCCGCAGCCCATGCCGCAGCCGATTTCACCGGCCAGCCGCTGTTCCGCTATATCGGCGGCACCTCGGCCCGCGTCCTGCCCGTTCCGATGATGAACATCATCAATGGCGGCGAACATGCCGACAACCCGATCGACATTCAGGAATTCATGATCATGCCGGTCTCGGCCAGCAACATCCGCGAAGCGGTGCGCATGGGGTCCGAAGTGTTCCACACTCTGAAAAAAGAGCTGTCCGCCGCTGGTCACAACACCGGGATCGGCGACGAGGGCGGCTTTGCGCCGGGCCTCAACTCCACCCGCGATGCGCTTGATTTCATTCTCAAAGCCATCGAGAAAGCGGGCTTCAAGGCGGGCGAGGACATGTATCTTGCCCTCGATTGCGCGGCGACCGAATATTACAAGGACGGCGCCTATCACATGAAGGGCGAAAACGCGGTTCTGTCATCCGATGAAAACGTCGCCTACCTTCAGGCGCTGGTCAACGACTACCCGATCATCTCGATCGAGGATGGCATGGCAGAGGATGACTGGGACGGCTGGCGCGCCCTGACAGAAGTGCTGGGCGAGAAAGTGCAATTGGTCGGCGACGATCTGTTCGTGACCAACCCTGCCCGGCTGGCCATGGGGATCGAGCAAGGCTGCGCCAACTCCATGCTGGTCAAGGTCAACCAGATCGGCACCCTGACAGAAACGCTGAAAGCCGTCGAAATGGCCCATCGCGCACGGTTTACCAACGTGATGAGCCACCGTTCCGGCGAGACCGAAGATGCCACCATCGCCGACCTCGCTGTCGCGACCAATTGCGGCCAGATCAAGACCGGCTCTCTTTCGCGTTCCGACCGTCTTGCGAAATACAACCAGCTGATCCGTATCGAGGAAATGCTGGGCGTAACCGCCGAATTTGCAGGCCGTTCTGTCCTGAAATAACCGGCGTTGCGTCGGCGCATGACAAAGGCCCCGTCCCGATCGGGGAGCCATTCCGAAGTTTAGAACACGGGCGACAGGAAACTGTCGCCCGCTTTCCGTTTCAGCCCGCCACGGGTCTTGACGTTTTGTCCATATCTGCGTGCCGTGAAACAGCCACAGTTGGTAGATCAGGCAGGTGAGGACGGTCGTCCCGCCGACGGTCTCGCTTCTTCCGGGTGGCTGTGTCGGGGGCATTCTCCCGTCCCGGCGATTGCTTCTTTTGCCCGTCATCGCCCGCTTGGGTCATGGGGGTCGGCATGGCACACTTGCACCGATGGCGATGGGCGTGTCGCCAAGCATATGCAGCGGCGATTTCGATTCCGTCCGCCTGCTGCAGGCCTTGCATGATTTTCGCAGCACCAACCTCACCGCTGTGGCAACGCAATACCGGATGACGCGTAATTCCGGCGAGGCCAGGAATTTCACCTACGTCTTTGACAAGACGCCCGTCACCGACGAGCCGATCTGCTCGGAAATCGCGACCTATGTTGATCAAGTTTTTGGCACCGAGATGCGTTTGATTTACGGCACGACGGAAATTGGCGTCACTATCGCCAACCGTCCCGGATTCTTGGGAAGAACGATCGCCAGACTCTACGCCGTCTTTGCCGCGCGATCACGCGCTCTCTGCCAGCGCCCGCGCCAGCCGGGTCTGCTGAGTGATGACGTCTTGCAGGTCAATCGTCACCACATGACCGTCCCGCACCACTTGTCGTCCTTCGACGAAGAGATCGCGCACCTGCATTGGACCCGCCAATAACAGCGCGGCCCTGTCCCAGCTTCCTGCGCTTTCGATGCCGCCAATATCCCAAAGTGCTAGGTCCGCACGCTTGCCCACGGCCACCTGACCGCAATCGTCTCGGCCCAGAACTTCGGCCCCGCCTCGGGTGGCAATATAGAGCGCCTCGCGCGCGCTCATTGCATCTGCGCCGCGCGACACCCGTTGGAGCAACATCACCTGTCGCGCCTCTGCCACAAGGTTCCCCGCATCATTGGAGGCGGATCCGTCCACGCCAAGCCCGACACGCACCCCGGCATCGCGCATCGCGCGCACGGGTGCGATGCCCGACCCCAATCGGCAATTGGAGCAAGGGCAGTGCGCAACACCGGTGCGGCTGCGCGCGAAGAGATCAATCTCTTGTGCGTCCAGCTTCACGCAATGGGCGTGCCACACATCCGCGCCGGTCCACCCCAGCTCTTCGGCATATTGCCCCGGTCGGCAGCCGAACTGCGCTTGCGAATAGGCAATGTCCTCGTCGTTCTCGGCCAGATGAGTGTGCAGCATCACCCCCTTGTCGCGGGCCAGAAGCGCCGCGTCGCGCATCAACTCACGGCTCACCGAGAAAGGCGAGCAAGGTGCCACGCCAACGCGGATCATCGCCCCTTCGGCCGGATCGTGGAACGCATCAATCACACGGACCGCGTCGCGCAGGATTTCGTCTTCGCGTTCCACCAGACTGTCGGGGGGAAGGCCGCCCGCGCTTTCGCCGATGCTCATCGCGCCGCGCGTCGGATGAAACCGCAGGCCGATTTCTCTGGCTGCATCAATCGTATCATCCAGCCGCGACCCGTTCGGATAGAGGTAAAGGTGGTCCGAGGTCATCGTGCAGCCCGACAAGGCCAGTTCCGCCAGCCCCGTCAGAGCCGAGACGCGCATATGGTCCGGCGTGAACCCTGCCCAGATCGGGTAGAGCGTCTTCAGCCACCCGAACAGCAGCGCATCTTGCGCACCGGGGACAGCACGGGTCAGCGTCTGGTAAAGATGGTGATGCGTGTTGACGAGACCGGGGGTGACCAGCGCACCGGTAGCGTCCACGATCTCGCCAGTCGTTTGCAAGCCCTGGCCAATGGCCGCGATTACCCCATCGCGCAGCAGGATGTCGCAGCCGCTCAATTCGCGGGCCTCGTCATCCATGGTCAGCACATGGGCACAATTGCGGATCAGTATTTCTGTCATCTGTTACAGTCCTCCTGAAGTGTCAGTCCCTTTCGGAGAACGCATTGGACCGACGACAGAAAGGGCAAGGACTCGACCGGTGCGCCTCAGCTTACCCCGGTCCAGCCGATGTGGGAAGGCCCCGCGACCTATCCGATCTCGATCACGACCTTTCCGGTGGAGCGCCTGTAGCGCAGCAGATCCATTCCCTCAGCCGCGCTGGAAAGTGGCAGCAAATGGCTGACATGCGGATGAATGCGCCCCTCCTCATACCAGCGCAGCAGTTCCGCCAGACTGTCGGTGATCACCTCGGGGCGGAATGCCATATACCCTCCCCAATAGAGCCCCATCACCGAAATATTCTTGACCAGCAGATGATTGGCCGGGATCTGGGGAACATCGCCGCTGGCAAAGCCGATGGGCAGGATCCGCGCCTCGGGGTTGCAGGCCCTGAAGGCGGCCTTGAACAGATCCCCGCCGACCGGATCATAGACCACATCCGCACCGCCAAGCGCCTTGACCTCGGCGCGCAGATCCGCCGTTTCGGTGTCGATCAGGTGATCAGTCCCCATATCGCGGGCGATCTGCAACTTGTCGGCTCCGCGCGCGCAGGCAATGACCTTGGCCCCCATCAGCTTGCCGATCTCAACCGCCGTCAGGCCAACGCCGCCGGCAGCGCCCAGCACCAGCAGTGTCTCCCCCGCTTGCAGACGCGCCCGGTGCGACAGCGCAACATGGCTTGTGCCATAGGCAATCTGAAAGGCCGCAGCTTCGGCAAATGGCATAGCGTCGGGCAAATTCACCGCACGGGCAGCCGGGAAGCAGCCGTATTCAGCCAGCCCGCCATGACCGCCAAATACCGCGACGCGGGTGCCCGGCTGGAACCCGTCCACCCCCGCGCCCACGGCATCCACCTCGCCCGCGACCTCCATTCCTGGCACGAAGGGCAGCGCGGGCGTGTCCTGATAAGTCCCCTTCTGCATCAGAAGGTCTGCAAAATTCAGCCCGCAAGCCGCAATCCTGACCCGAATCTCGCTCGGCCCCGGCTCTGGCAGGGGCAGATCTGCCATCTGGGCGGGCGTTTGATGTGATGTAACCTGATATCCAAGCATGCAAACTCCTTTGTTGGGGCAATTACGCGACAAAAATACTTAATTTGTCAAACTGTTGTGCTGCCTACATGAATCCAAAAGATGACTTTACGTCACGCAAGTCTAGATTGCGTAAGATTAACCTGTTATACCTGTGATGGATCAAAATGCCTTGCTACTTAACATTTTCGAAGATAAGTAATGACATGCTGTAGGGGTGCGCGGCTGTTGCAATAGAAAGAGCCGTTTCGCGGCTTCTCTCAATATGTTGTGACATTGGTAATAGTGACGAAGGAAAATCGTATGACGCACCCTGTAGATGTTCATGTTGGCAAGCGTATCCGACACCGCCGCTGGCTTGTCGGCATGACGCAGCAGCAGCTTGCCGAACGTGTGGGAATCAAATTCCAGCAAATCCAGAAATATGAAACCGGTGCCAACCGGGTCAGTGCCTCCCGGCTTTGGGACATCGCCGATGCGCTTGAGGTTCCAGTCAGCTTTTTCTTCGAAGGGCTGGAAACCACCGAAACCGAGTCGAACGAGTCCGCACCTGCCGACATCCTCGGCGACAAGGAGGCTTTGGATCTGGTACGCAGCTACTACGCGATCCCGGAAAACCAACGCCGTCGCTTGTTCGAGTTGGCGCGGGTTCTGTCCGACGTCGCTTGAGCCATCGACCGGGCTGAGGTAGCTAAAGGCGGATCACATCTGCCGGAGGGACCATGGCCGGATATTCCGACGAAGCGATACAAGAATTCAGACGGGTGGCTTTCGCGTTGGCGGATGCCGCCCGTTCCGCGATTCTGCCGCATTTCCGCAGCGCATCACTGAGCGCCGACAACAAACTTGCCGCAGGTTTCGACCCTGTGACCATCGCTGATCAGGCGGCCGAGGATGCAATGCGCGATGTGCTGTCCAAGATGCGGCCAGACGATGCCGTTCTGGGCGAAGAATTCGGCGAGATGCCCGGCACGTCCGGCCTGACATGGGTGCTAGATCCTATTGACGGCACACGCGGGTTTCTGTCGGGCACCCCCACCTGGGGCGTTCTGATCGCTCTGGCAGACGAAACCGGCCCGATCCTGGGCGTCATCGACCAGCCCTATATCGGCGAAAGGTTTCATGGCGGGTTCGGCGCGGCGGAATGCATCGGGCCACAGGGCACACGCCGTCTGGCCTGCCGCGCCGCCCGTGACCTGTCCGAAGCCATCGTTTTCACCACATTTCCCGAGATTGGCACTGATGCGGAACGCGGGGCGTTCCAGCGGGTGGCCTCCACCGCCCGGCTGACGCGCTACGGCATGGATTGCTATGCCTATGCGCTGGTCGCCGCCGGCCAGGTGGATCTGGTGATCGAGGCCGGGCTGAACCCCTATGACATTCAGGCACCGATCGCCGTGATCGAAGCCGCAGGCGGCATTGTCACCGACTGGCAAGGCAACCCTGCCCATAATGGCGGTTGCGCGCTGGCGGCCGCCAATCCGGAAATTCACGCCGCGGCACTGGCGCTGTTGGGTTAACCTCTTTGCTGACCGATATTGGGCAAAGCGTCTCATTGGCCTTGAAAAAAGTTGCTTCTGCTCCGATATTAACGGCAATGGCCGGAGAGTGTCTTCGGTCGCCCTGTTCTTCATTCGGAGGCTTCAATGGCTGAATACAACACAATCCGGACAGGTGCGGCAGGCGCTCGCACAGCCCAGATTGACGAGGGTCTTCGCGCCCATATGAACAAGGTCTACGGCACGATGTCCGTCGGCATGTTCATCACCTTCCTCGCCGCTTGGGCGATTGCAGGCCTTGCTGTGACCACGGATCCCAGCGTGACGGGCATCCAGATCGGCACGGACAAGTTTCTCACGGGTCTTGGGCAGGCAGTCTATGCATCCCCGCTGAAATGGGTGATCATGTTCGCCCCGCTGGCGTTTATTTTCTTCGGCATCGGTGCGGCGATGAAACGTCTCTCCGCAGCGGGCGTGCAGCTTGTCTTTTACGCATTCGCGGCGCTGATGGGTCTTTCGCTCAGCTCGATCTTCCTTGTGTTCACCGGCTACTCGATCATTCAGGTGTTCCTTGTGACCGCGATTTCCTTCGCGGGGCTTAGCCTTTGGGGCTACACCACCAAGAAGGACATCTCGGGCTGGGGGTCGTTCCTGATCATGGGCGTGATCGGCCTGATCGTCGCCTCGATCGTCAATATCTTTCTGGCATCCTCGGCAATCGCTTTCGCCGTATCGGTGCTGGGTGTGCTGATCTTCGCAGGCCTGACGGCTTACGACACGCAGAACATCAAGAACACCTATCTGGCGCATGCCCAGGGTGGTGACAGCGAGTGGCTTGGCAAGGCGGCCATCATGGGCGCACTGAGCCTATATCTCGACTTCATCAACATGTTCATGTTCCTGTTGCAGTTGATGGGCAATCGCGAATAACCCATCTCTTCAAGACTGACAGACATGACCCCGCCGGACCCATCGTCCGGCGGGGTTTTTCGTCCGATATGACAGCGTAAACCAGCACTCTCGCTAGATCGCAGTGCGATCTCTTGGACGTTGAGACGCATTCAAGCTCAGACAGGCCCAACGCCTACTCACCCTCGTCCGGAACGAAAAAACCGCGCCAGCCTTGGGGGCTGCGCGGTCTTGGCCGTAGCTGCCACCCGAACCGGGCAGCGGGTGCAAGATCTTACTTGATCTTGCCTTCCTTGTACTCGACATGCTTGCGCACAACCGGGTCGTACTTACGAACGGCCATTTTTTCGGTCATCGTACGCGCATTTTTCTTGGTCACATAGAAGTGGCCCGTGCCTGCGGTCGAGTTCAGGCGGATTTTGATTGTGGTAGGCTTCGCCATGGGTCGTCTCCTGCACCGGGCGCGGATGCGTCCCGTGAATATCCTAGAAGCCGCCTTTTACTGCGACACGCGCCCGAGTCAACCAGTTAGCCGGGTATCTCATCGAAAAAACCCTGTTTTCCTGTTAGTTGATCCAAAACTGCGCGCCACGCGACCAGTTTAGTTGTCCGACTTAGCGTTTGCGTCAGCCATTGGTTCGAAGGGAGCCGCTGAAAGGTCCGACCTGGCGAATGTTTCTGGACCTGCGCTTGTGCCCCTTGCTTGGCGGTTGGCATGAACGGAACCACGCGCACGGCACCTAAAACCATGCTATGATCTCGCTGGACGCGCTGGACGAAGATCGCACACGGCTTGTGCTACCCCACGAATGGCTGGAACCCGCCCTCGGCGCGGCTTGTCGGGTGCCGGTGGCACAGGCCCTGCAAAGCACCCATCCCGGCCCTCGGGCCTTTTACATAAAGGAAGGAAATTTCATGCCAAACTTCATCTTTGCATATCACGGTGGCAAAATGCCCGAGACGGAAGAAGAAGGTGCGGCCGCGATGGCCGCCTGGGAAGAGTGGTACAAGGACATGGGCGATGCGGTGGCCGATCCCGGAAATCCGGTGGGCATGTCCATGACAGTGTCCTCGGGCAGTGTTGACGACAATGGAGGGTCGAACCCGCTTTCGGGCTACACCATTGTCACGGCCGACAGCCCGGAGGCGGCCTGCGAGATGGCCAAGGGCTGCCCGATGCTGAAGGATGGCGGCACCGTCGAAGTGGCCCCCATCATCGAGATGTGATCCACACGGCCCATTCCTGTGGCCGGGGTGGCCATACGAGAACAGCGCGATTGGCCAGAACAAGGCGGCCCCAAGGCGGCCCTGTCACCGGCAAGAACGACACATGGCCTTGGGGCAGCGGTGGATGGTTTCGTGGTCAAATTTGCGCGGAGGGCCTGTAAGCCGGATTCTGTTCCCCCGGGGCCGAAACCCTGGGTTCGATGACCATTCCTCTACGGCGCCTGTTGCCAGACGCCTTTAGCTGCCAACCCGGACCTCTGGGCTGAAGCAGCCCTGCGGTGATGTCGGTTGCCCGATCACCCCGCCCGAGGTCCCTATTCGGCATTGCTCCCGGTGGGGCTTGCCATGCGGCGCGTGTTGCCACGCCCCCGGTGCGCTCTTACCGCACCGTTTCACCCTTACCCGTCATAATCTCCTTTGGCGTACCTCCGGTATGACAGGCGGTCTGTTTTCTGTGGCGCTTTCCGTCAGGTTGCCCTGCCCGGGCGTTACCCGGCACCGTTGCCTCAGGGAGTCCGGACTTTCCTCGGAACATTGCTGCCCCGCGGCCATCCGACCCTCCGCGCAAGCGATCTGTTAGGCGTTGCGTGGCACCGGGTCAACGGGATAGTCACGCGCGAGTTTCAAAGCCAGCGCGCTGTCGGCCCGCGACGCGGGCCCCGTGGCGGCAGGACGATAGCGCAGCCGAAACGCGGCCAGCTTCGTCGTCATATCCGCGTCGGACGTATAGCCGATTGCTTCAAGCGTCTTGCCCAGATCGTCAAGCTCGGCCGGGGTGTCGTCGCCCTCAGCATCCAAATCGCTATCCGGCCAAACTGCGAAGCCCCGCAGCGCCAGCCGCCGCCAGTCAAAGCGCGGACCGGGATCTATCTTGCGGCCGGGGGCAAGGTCGGAATGGCCGATGACGCGCTCTGGCGGCACCTGCCAGCGCGCCGTGATGCCACGCAGCAAATCCTCCAGCGCGGCCATCTGCGGCTCTGGGAAAGGCTCTGCGCCGGTATTGGCAAGCTCTATGCCGACAGAGCGGGAATTCACATCCGACACGCAGCCCCAGGCCCCTGCCCCGGCATGCCAGGCGCGCATCTCTTCATCCACCAGTTGCCAGACCGTGCCGCACCGCGAAATCACATAATGCGCAGAAACCTCGGCCTGCGGATTGCACAACCAGTCCCGCGCCTCTTGGGCGCTGGTCATCGCGGTATAGTGAATCACCACCATATCCGGCCGGGCACCATCGCGCCGCGGCCCGAAATTGGGCGAAGGATGCAACAGCGGGTTCAGTTGACCGCGCGCACCGTGCGGAACGGTGCGGGGTCCCAGGCGCAGGCATAGCCGTCGCCATCAGGGTCAAGTCCCTTGCGGTCCTTCTGCGGGCCGCCGTTGGCGAGGAAATCCTCTTGCGCCAGATCTGCCGAATCAAACCGCGCACAGTTGCGCTGGAACTTCGATTGGGCGTTAAAGCCAGACCGGCTGAAGATCGGCGTCCCCTTGGGGTTGGACGTCCGCAGCGCGTATTCGACAATATTGGGCCCGCTGGACCCGCTGCGCGTCGGCAGCGCGGTGGGCTGCACGACCTCGTATTGCGCGCGGTTGCGTGCGATGAGGGCTGCGTCACTTTCAATGCTGCGCTCGCCCGACACGGCATTGAAGTCGTTCTCGTCGGAAATGCCCGCCGCGTTCGACACAACCTGGGGCGCTGCGTTGGTGGGCGACGCGTTGATCGGCGCCACGCCGGAATTTTGTTCGGCATCATCGGACAGGGCCGCTCGGGCGGCGTCTATCGGATCTGGCGCGCCGTCGGTGATCGGCCCCTGACTGACGGCCGAGACCGGCGGGATGGAACTTCCCTCCAAGGCGACATCGCGTCGGGCGCGATCTTCGTAATTTTCAAAACCGGCTCCCGCGCCGCTATCTGGAATCCCAGGCTGGCAAGCGCCAAGCACAACCAGCGCCAGACCACTAAGTAAAAGCCGCATTTTGTATCCTGTCATCGGTTCACCGGGTTCCTGCGTCTACCACCATTTTCCGGGTTTTGCCATAAATCCTGCCGCAGCCTCCAGCGCGTAGGCGGTATTAAGCAGATCGCCCTCCTCCCACGGACGGCCAATCAGTTGCAGCCCCATCGGCAACCCCTGCTTGTCCTGCCCCGTCGGCACCGAGATCCCCGGCAGTCCGGCAAGGTTCACGGTCACGGTGAACACATCGTTAAGATACATCTGCACCGGATCGGCCTCGGCCATCTCACCCAGACCAAAGGCCGCGGACGGCGTGGCCGGCGTCAGGATCGCGTCGATCCCGGCGGCAAAGACATCCTCGAAATCCTTCTTGATCAGCGTACGGACCTTGCGGGCGCGGTTGTAATAGGCGTCGTAGAAGCCCGCCGACAGCACATAGGTGCCGACCATGACCCGGCGCTGCACCTCTGGGCCGAACCCTTCTGCACGCGTTTTCTCGTACATCTCGGTAATGCCGTCTCCCTGCGCCAGCGTCGCGCGGTGGCCGTAACGCACCCCGTCATACCGCGCGAGATTCGAGGATGCCTCGGCCGGGGCGATCACATAATAGGCGGGCAGCGCGTATTTCGTATGCGGCAGCGAAATATCAAGGATTTCCGCCCCCGCATCGCGCAGCATGTCAGCGCCATCGGCCCACAGCTTTTCAATCTCTGACGGCATGCCCTCCATCCGGTATTCCGCCGGAATGCCGATCTTCTTGCCCTTGATGTCACCGGTCAGCATCGCCTCGAAATCCGGCACTTGCAGATCGGCAGAGGTGCTGTCCTTGGGGTCGTGCCCAGCCATCGTGCCTAGTACAATCGCCGCATCACGCACCGATTTGGTCATCGGCCCCGCCTGATCCAGCGAGGACGCAAACGCCACGATCCCCCAGCGAGAGCAGCGCCCGTAGGTCGGCTTGATCCCGACAGTGCCGGTAAAGGCCGCTGGCTGACGGATCGAGCCGCCAGTATCCGTACCCGTCGCCGCCAGACACAGATCCGCCGCAACAGCGCTTGCAGAGCCGCCCGAAGAGCCGCCCGGCGTCAGCGCCGTGTCGTCATTGCCGCGCCGCCATGGGTTCACGGCATTGCCATAGCACGAGGTTTCGTTGCTGCTGCCCATGGCGAATTCGTCCATGTTCAGTTTGCCCAGCATGACCGCGCCCGCATCGAAGAGCTGGCCCGACACGGTAGATTCGTATTCCGGCTTGAAGCCTTCAAGGATGCGGCTGCCGGCCTGACTTGCCACGCCTTTTGTGCAGAAAAGATCCTTGATCCCCATCGGGATGCCGCACATATCGGGCGCATCCCCCGCCTTGATCCGTGCATCCGCCGCACCGGCCTGTTCCAGCGCCAGTTCGGGCGTTTTGTGCACAAACGCGCCAAGCGCATCGGCCCCCTCGATGGCCGTGATGCAGGCCTGGGTCAGTTCAACGCTGGTCACATCGCCTGCGCGCATCGCGTCGCGGGCCTCGGCAACCGTCAGTTTTGTCAGATCGTTCATTATTCCACCACCTTCGGCACCGCAAAGAAGCCTTCGCGCGCATCGGGCGCGTTTGCCAGAACCTTGTCCTGCTGGTTGCCATCGGTCACGCCATCCTGACGTCGCGCCAAACGCATCGGGGTGACGGAAACCATCG
Organism: Primorskyibacter flagellatus; assembly: GCF_048268605.1. Classification (NCBI taxonomy): domain Bacteria; kingdom Pseudomonadati; phylum Pseudomonadota; class Alphaproteobacteria; order Rhodobacterales; family Roseobacteraceae; genus Primorskyibacter; species Primorskyibacter flagellatus. The sequence continues at coordinate 32,160 of NZ_JBLWVF010000014.1, read as the reverse complement.
GCTCTACGCCGTCCACATCCACCTCGTTCAGCTGCTCGATGAAGCCGAGGATGGTGTTGAACTCGCCCGCCAGTGCGGGCAGCGCGTCGTCTTCCACTTTGATGCGCGCCAGTTTGGCCACACGCGCGGCGGTCTCAAGGTCAATCGACATGGAAAGCCTCCCGGTTACAGGTCAGGCCTGCATTTACCGCCCACATGGACGCCCTGCAAGCAGATGCCGCATATGTCCCATGCATTTAGTCATCCTGCCCGTCCGCGCCGCCTGTTCTTTCGGGACGTGCCTTGAAAAAATCAAGCGGTATACCGGACGGCTGGACCCCCGCACGAACCGTGTTAGGGTTCGGGAAACGCGGCAAAACTGGAGAGAACACATGAAGATCATATGGCTTGGGCACGGGTCTTTTCGCTTCGAGATCGGCGGGCTGACGCTGCTGCTGGATCCGTGGCTGACCGGCAATCCGATGCTGAGCGAGGATCAGCACGACGCGGCCACAGAAGGTGCCACGCATATTCTGCTGACCCACGGGCATTTCGATCACGTCACGGATGTCCTGCCCTTATCGCGCAAACTGGGCGTGCCGGTCGTGGGGCAATTTGATCTGATGAACCACTGGGCCGAAAAGGAAGGCGTCGAGACCGTCGGCTTCAACAAGGGCGGAACTGTCGATCTGGGCGGCGTGAAGGTGACGATGGTCCATGCCGTGCATTCCTCGACCTTTGGAACGGAGGATGGGCTGCGCGTGGCGGGCACCGAATGCGGTTTCATGATCGAAGGCGAGGGCCACACGATCTATGCCTCCGGTGACACGGATGTGATGGCGGATATGAAAATCTTCAACGACCTGCACCAGCCCGACATCGGCATTCTGTCAGCGGGCGGACATTTCACCATGGACATGAAGCGCGCCGCCTATGCGGCAAAGACGTTTTTCGACTTCAAGACAGTGATCCCCTGTCACTACCGCACCTTCCCCATATTGGAGCAAAGCGCCGAGGTGCTGGTAGAGGCGCTGCCCGATGCCAAGGTGATCGAGCCGCAAGTTCTGAAAGCGATCGAGATCTGACATCACTCGGACAACCCCGACCTGAATGATCTGAGCAAAATCCGTCCACGTTGCACCGCAGGGAATACACCCTATAGTGCCGGCAAAACCTAAAAAGCACAGAGCGAACGGACGCCCGAACATGGCCACGCGCGAGGGGCAGGATCAGACCGTCAATATTCTGATCGTCGGTCAATCCGGGCGGTTGCAATACGAGTCGCTGCTCTTTGCGGCTTCGCTGCTGGACGGCCCGAACACCCTGCCCCACAGGTTGATTGTCGCAGAGCCGCAGCCCGGCCCGCTTTGGCCGAATGATCCGAGGATCAAACAATCCGAAGTCCGCGATCTGCTGGAAGAGATGGGGGCAGAGATACGCCCTTTTGAGAGCCTGCATTTTGGCCGGGACTATCCTTACGGCAACAAGATCGAGGCGCTGTCGGTGCTGCCAGAAGGTGAGCCGTTTGTGTTTTTCGACACGGATACGCTGATCCACGGCGATCCGGGCTCCGTGCCATTCGATTTCGACCGTCCAGGCGCGTCTTTGCGCCGTGAAGGGACGTGGCCGAAGATAGAGCTGTACGGTCCGGGCTATACCGAGATCTGGCGCGCGCTTTACGACCGGTTCGGGTTGGATTTCGAAAGCTCTCTGGACCGCAGCCAGCCGGATGAATACTGGCGGCGCTACCTCTACTTCAACGCCGGTTTTTTCTATTATCGCTGCCCGCGTGTCTTCGGGCAGCGTTTTCTGGACTACGCGCTGGAGATCCGCGACGCGCCGCCCGCGCCACTGGTTTGCCAGTCCTTTGATCCGTGGCTGGATCAGATCGCGTTGCCGCTGGTCATTCATTCGCTGGGGGGCGGTCGCGACAGTCTGCCAGAGGGGTATCTGGATGGTGAGGTGTCCTGCCATTATCGCGTCCTGCCGCTGCTTTACGCCCGCGAATCCGACCGCGTGATCGAGGTGTTGGAGCGGATATGCGCCCCCAATCGCCTGAAAAAGGTTCTCAAGCAATACGAGCCCATCAAGCGCATCGTCTATCAAGGGCGCGGCCGGAAGGTTCGTGCGCTGTTTGACCAGAACAACCTGCCGGCCCGCGAACAAATGATCCGCAATCAGATCAAGCGCGAAGGTTTCTGGATGCGCTGACCCGCTGACCCGCTGACCCGGCCGGGCATTGCCCTGGTCGATCTACCATGCTGATCTGATGCGCCCAATGTGTCGGCGTTCATCACCAGATAGGAGCCGCAAGTTCGATTGTCAGACAGCCATATTTGTCCGCTCCCGACAGACCCGGCTGGGCGAAAGGGCATCTCCGGACGCCCTTTGAATTATTGTTACTTTTGACCGCTATGCAGCTTTTTCCAGCAACGTGTAGGTCGAGATCACCTCGCCCGCGATCTGGGCGCGAACGACCCGACCAGTCTCGGACTTCTTGCCTCGTGCGCCGACTGCCTTCTTGATGAGTCGCCCCAATTGCTGGTTCAGCGGCGCTTGCGCGCGGGCGGATTTGCCATCTGCATCTGCGCCAATGGCGATATTATAAAGCTCCGCATATGCAGCGTCCTGACTTGCCGAACGCATAACCGTCAGGATGAAGTGCTCGTCAAACTGGCCCGCTGCGTCGATCATGCGCGCCAATTCCACAGTATGGTCGATGACGGCGCGCTTCGCGCGCAACCGCTCTGCCAGTGCATTCCCCGGCTCTGCGTTCTCAAGCACATGGTTCTCCAAGACCTTTTGCATCAGATGGCCAAGATCCACGCCTTGTTTCTTGGCTTCATCGGCAAAAAGTTGACGCACCTCGGGTTCCAGGCTGAATGAAACTTTGGTGGCCTGAGCGATCCGCTTCAGCCGACGTTTGCGTTTGTTGGCAACGTCTGAACCGTCTGTTGGGGACGTAACCGCTTCTTCATTGATTTCCATGACAGGATCTCCGAATCAACATACAGAGACAGTATGTCTGGGGTCAGCAGCCCGTCAACGAAACAACCCCGAATCCAGCCGCAATGTCCGCGCAAGTTTAAACAAAACCATGGCAAGAATCTGACAGGTGCAGGTGTCGCCGGTCACACGCAATAGACCCCCGGGGTTCACCGCGCGTCCCGGAGCCGATCCAGGCAGTCGGCTCTTGGTGCTCACAGATATTGTGTGCGCTCGGTGGATACCTTAGGCATTTCGAGGACAATTCAACGAGGGAGAACAGCTCAATGACAGATGCCCCGAATTACGGCTTCGAAACTCTGCAAATTCATGCGGGTGCGCGGCCCGACCCGGCCACTGGTGCGCGGCAGGTGCCGATCTACCAGACCACGGCCTATGTGTTCCGTGACGCAGATCACGCGGCGGCGCTCTTCAACCTGCAGGAAGTGGGCTATATCTATTCCCGCCTGACCAACCCGACCGTCGCCGCGCTACAAGAGCGGGTCGCGACCCTGGAAGGCGGCGCAGGCGCGGTGTGCTGCTCCTCGGGTCATGCCGCACAGATCATGGCGTTGTTCCCGCTGATGGGACCGGGCCTGAATGTCGTGGTCTCCACGCGTCTTTACGGCGGTTCGATTACTCAGTTCAGCCAAACGATCAAGCGTTTCGGCTGGTCAGCAAAATTCGTGGATTTCGACGATCTTGATGCCGTCTCCGCAGCAATTGACGACGATACCCGTGCCATTTTCTGCGAATCCATTGCCAATCCCGGCGGCTACATCACCGATCTGGATGCCATCGCCAAGATCAGCAATGCGGCGGGTTTGCCACTGATCGTCGATAACACCTCGGCAACGCCCTACCTGTGCCGCCCGATCGAACACGGTGCCACTTTGGTCGTGCATTCGATGACAAAGTACCTGACCGGAAACGGCACCGTCACCGGCGGCTGCATCGTCGATTCGGGCAAGTTCGACTGGTCCGCATCGGGCAAATTTCCGTCGCTCTCCGATCCGGAACCAGCCTATCACGGCCTGAAATTCCACGAAACCTTCGGGCCGCTGGCGTTCACCTTCCACGGCATAGCCATCGGCCTGCGCGATCTGGGCATGACGCTTAACCCTCAGGCCGCGCATTACACGCTGATGGGGATCGAAACGCTGTCTCTGCGCATGGAGCGCCATGTCGAGAATGCCGAAAAGGTCGCCGGCTGGCTAGAGACTCAGGACAGCGTGGAAAGCGTTACCTATGCAGGTCTGAAATCCTCGCCCTATCACGACCGGGTGGAGCGGATCTGTCCCAAGGGTGCGGGCGGGTTGTTCACGATCCAGTTGAAGGGCGGTTATGACGCCTGCATCAAATTTGTCGACAGTCTGGAGATCTTCAGCCACGTCGCCAACCTGGGCGATACGCGAAGCCTGGTGATCCACGCTGCCTCGACGACCCATCGGCAACTGTCCGATGAGCAGCTGACGGCCGCAGGTGCCGGACTGGATGTGGTGCGTATCTCGATCGGCATCGAAGATGCGGACGACCTGATTGCGGATCTGTCGCAAGCCTTGGAAAAAGCGACGGCCTGAAACCGCGGGCGCGCGGGTTGGATACAGCCCGCGCGCCCGTTCGTTCAAAGGAAAAGTCGGAAATTCCCGTGCCGGGCTTGACCCGGCACCTCTTGTTCCGCGGCATCTTTTGTTCATCGACGCCGCAAGGGCCCCTGACATAGAACGGGACCCATGCATGTCCCCGCGAGTCAAAACATCGCGGAACCGCACAGGAGGAAGGTCGCTGATCTATTCCGCGATCTCATAGACAATCTGCACGTCGGCCGAGACGTCCAACTCTCCGGCGGCAACGGGCACAGACCCGCGCGCCATCGACATTTCCGCCATATACGGGCCCGGCGATCCTCCCCCGCGTTCAACAAGCGACTGTACCGCCCCAAGGGTGACACCCGCGGCCTTGGCATAGAGTTCCGCCTTTGCACGCGCATCGGCCACTGCAAGTTGCCGCGCCTCATCCATCAAAGGACGCGGCTCCTGCAAACCAAAGCTCAGCCCGTCCAACGTATTCGCCCCGTCCGATACGACGGCGTCCAGCACCTCGCCCAGCCGGTCGAGATCGCGCAACCTGACCGTCACGCCATTTGACGCCGCATAGCCTACGATGCCCGGAGTTTCCGCAGTCCCTTCGCGGTAGTTCTGCCGCAAGGGCGACAGCGACAACCCGGATGTCTGGATATCGCGCGCCTCGATTCCCGCCTCGCCCAACCGATCCAGAATGCGCTGCGTGATGTCAGAGGTTTGGCGCAGTGCTTCGCCGGCCTCTTTGGCCTCTGCCGCAGCACCAAGCCTTAGCGTCGCCATATCGGGAGCAGCCGCCACACGCCCTTCGCCCGTGACCGTGATCTGTCGTAGCGCAGTCTCCTGTGCCGTCGCCATGCTGCCCGCGAGCAGCACTGCCGTAGTCACCCATGCAAGAAATCGCATTCTCTTTACCTCTTCAGAATTGGTGTCTCGCGGCGGATATTCTATACGGCGCGCGCCCGCTGCAACCTCTGTCTTTCTTGTCTCGGCAAAGAGTTGCCCCCATATAGAAAAGGTCGGAGCAAAGACTCCCAAACCCACCCGAGCAGTGATAAAAACCCGCCATGAAGACAAACTATGCGCTGTTACTGTCATTTGAAGGAATCACCCTGGCCCGCCGGACGATGGCTGGCTGGCTGAGTGTTGGTAAAATCGCGCCCGATTCCGACGATCTTGATACGGCGCTGCAAACGCTCCGCCGTAAGGCCCAGGCGCTGTCTTCGGATGCCGAGCGTGTCAAACTGGTGATTCCGAATGAACAGATCCGGTATCTGACCCTGCCTGCGCGGCCACGCAGCACCGACGAGCTGAATGATGACATCCGCGCGGCTCTGGACGGCGAGACCCCCTACCCCGTTGACGATCTGGTGTTCGATTGGGCGGAGCTTTCGGATGGCTCGGTCCAGGTCGCCGCAGCGGCGCGCGAAACACTTGATGAGGCAGAACATTTCGCAACATCGCATCAGTTCATCCCGGTCAGCTTTGTCGCCGCCGCACCTGACGGGGCGTTTCACGGCGAGGTGTTTTTTGGCCCTGCAAGCGGCGGCACCAACGGCGCGACACCTGCCCGCGACGCGCAGCCTGTCCGTCTTGTCACCGCCCAGCCAACCGCGCCTCCGCCAGCGCCGAAATCCGAGGATACGCCCGAGGATCACGTCGCTGTCAGCACCACAACCGATGGTGCCGCCAATGTGGCAGGCGATCCCATGGATGAAGCCATCCTTGCCGCTGACCGCTTGGACCCATCCAGCCCAGGAACGCCCGCACCCGAAACCTTCGGCGTCGACGCGTCCCGAACCAAACCCGAAACGTCGGGCGGCCCTGCAAACCGGCCAGCAGACACGCCCCTAAAGCCACGGAACCGCCCGCGCAACTCTGGCGCAAGCCAAGCGGCTGCCCCCGCAACGCCGAACATCAAAGCCGCGCCTGCCCCGCAACTTCCCGAGATCGACACACCCGAACGCCCCGCGACACATAGCAATAGCGCCTCGATAGACGCGCCAAGGACAAAAGCGAACCGCCCTGCGCAAGACCCCCAAGCGGCTGCACCGGGCCCGCATGTGTCCGCGACCGACAATCGGCCATCCAGCCCCCCCCCCGGCACCGACAGCATCCGGGCCAGCAGACCTGCTCCGGATGCGCCCGTCCCGAAATTGTCTGGCACGCGATTCAGCCCCGCCGATGCAGGCCGCGCTGCGCCACGCATTGACCCAGTGGCGGACCCCACGTCGATGGCAAAGAAAGTCGCCGCGCGACGCGACACCCTTGCTGCGCATGTCCCCGATGACGCCACCGTCGCGCCGATTGCCAGCCTGACAAGACAGCCTGCCACTCCGACTGATCCTGCCTTGGTGGCCCCGGAAAAGCCCGCAGGGAAAGCCGGCTTTTTCAGCCGCAGGAATGCGCGCCAGAAACAGACCAGCACGTCATCCACGCCGCGCAAGACAAGCAGCGCCCAACCGCCATTGCACAGAAAGCCGGCGCAGATGACGCCGGTGCAGCGGCTCGCCCAAGCAGAGCCGACGGTCAAAATATCCAGATCCGCTTCGGAAGATCCGGTCACAGCGCCCACCCCGACGGAAGACGAAGCCGACCGCCTGACGATCTTTGGAGCCCGTAGAAATAACGAAAGGATCGGTGGCAAGCCCCGTTACCTTGGATTGATGCTGACGGCGGCGTTGATCCTGTTTCTTGCAGCAGTCGCAGCCTGGGCTGCGGTGTTCGTCGATGAAGGTCTTGCACGGTTTTTCCGGTCCTCGCCCGCACCTTCCGCAGTGGCGCAACTGCCGGACCTGCCGGCCATTGATTCTGTCGATCCATCCGAGACCGAACCTGAACCCGAGCTCGAAACCGCCTCGCTCGCGCCCGATCTGACCGGCGAGGCGGATCAACCTGGATTGCGGACCGATACGACGCCGGCGCTTGCGGCACCTATTCAGTCCGAGGCGCTGACCCCTGAAGAGGCCGAGACCACCTACGCCGACACCGGGATTTGGCAACGCACCCCGCCGGAACCCGGCCTGCCCACCGAAGTATCGTTGGACGATATCTACGTCGCTTCGATCGACACCAAAGTGCAGCAATTCGATGCCGTCGCGCTGCCCGCCGTTGACGACTACGGCACCGATTATGCCATGCTCAGCCCCGCCTCGCCTGCGGCAGCGGGAACGGAGTTCACTCTGGATGACCGTGGCCTTGTGATTGCCACGCCGCAAGGTGCGCTGAACCCCGACGGTATCTTGATCTATTCCGGGCGTCCGCCAATGGTGCCGCCCACCAGAAACGCCACGCCAGACACCGCCGCACAGTCGACGCCCGAAGAGGATGCGCAGCTTAAGGCTCTTTCTGACAAACGACCCCGCGCCCGGCCCGGCGATCTGATCGAGAAATCAGAGCGGGCAACGCTGGGTGGGCGCTCGTTGGCGGAATTGTCCGGCCTGCGTCCGAAGCAACGTCCCGAAACCGTTGTCGCCCAGCTCGAGGCAATTGCAACCCTGGAGCAAGAGCAAGCAAGCGCGCTGAACACCGCCACTGCCCAAGCGGTAGGCCGGTCTGTGGTCCCCGTTGGACGGCCTAGCAACTTTGCGGCAATCGTGAAGAACGCTCGGGCCACGCCACAACCCGAACCCGTGACAAGAACGGCTTCGGCAGCGACCGTCGCGCCGCGCACGGTCGCCCCCAGAATCCCCTCTTCGGCCAGCGTAGCGCGTGAGGCCACGGTCAAGAACCAGCTTAATCTGAACCGGGTCAACCTGATCGGTGTCTATGGAGCCCCGTCCAGTCGGCGGGCGTTGATCCGGCTATCGAACGGGCGTTACCAAAAGGTCAAGGTTGGCGACCGGATCGATGGCGGGCGTGTCGCTGCCATTGGTGACGCAGAGCTGCGCTATGTGAAAAGCGGCCGCAACGTGGTCCTGAAGATGCCGCGTAGCTAACTCTGCGTTTCACATGCGGGGATGAGAGCGGCTCCGTACCAACGCGAAACGGCTGACCCCACCATATTTTCGAACAAAAAGCGACCTGCCCTGATCGGCGGGTCTTGGTGTCTCGGCTCAATCTTGACGTCAGTCGACATGTCATGCGCGACCTCCTCAAATCAGCCTCCCGACAGGTACGGCCCACGCGGGTCGCATGGGCTGTCTGAAGATGCTATTCGGTTGTGTCCAATTCGCCCGCGTCGATCTGTTCTCGCTCGATCGACTCGAACAGCGCCTTGAAGTTGCCCTCGCCAAAGCCGTCGTCGCCTTTGCGCTGGATGAACTCGAAGAAGATCGGCCCGATCACGGTCTTGGAGAAGATTTGCAGAAGAATGCGGGTTTCGCCGCCATCCACCACGCCTTCGCCGTCGATCAGAATGCCATATTTCTTCATCCGCTCGACAGGCTCTTCATGGCCGGTCACGCGGTCAAAGCTCATGTCATAATAGGCATCCGGCGGGCCGGGCATGAATTTCAGCCCGTTATCGGCAATCCGGTCGGTGGCATCGTAAATGTCATAAGCACCCACCGCGATATGCTGGATGCCCTCGCCGTTGTATTTCTTCAGATAGGCGACAATCTGGCCTTTCTCGTCCCGGTCCTCGTTGATCGGAATGCGGATACGCCCACAAGGCGAGGTCAAAGCACGGCTGGTCAGGCCTGTGAATTTACCCTGAATATCGAAAAAGCGGATTTCGCGGAAATTGAACAGGTCGCCGTAGAATTTGAACCACTTGTCCATGTTTCCTTTGAAGACGTTGTGCGTCAGGTGATCGAGGTAGTAGAACCCGACGCCGCGCGGCTTTGATTGTTCCAGCCAGTCGAACTCCTCGTTGAAGGGCGAGGTTTCGTAATACTGATCGACAAAATAGATCAGGCTGCCACCGATCCCCTTGATCGCGGGTACATCCATTGTCTTGTCGCTGCCCGTGTAGGGCTCTGCCCCTTTCGAAACTGCGTGCTCGAAGGCGTGCTTTGCGTCCACGACCCGCCACCCCATCGACGACGCGCAGGGACCGTGGTCTTCGACAAAGCGCGCGGCAAAGCTGCCGGGTTCGGCATTCAGGATGTAGGTGATGTCGCCCTGCTGCCACAGCTCGACATTCTTGCTTTTGTGCCGGGCGACCAACGCATAGCCCATACGGGCAAAAAGCGTGCGCAACTCCTCTGGCTCGGGGTGGGCAAATTCGACGAATTCAAACCCATCCGTGCCAGCGGGGTTTTCTTCGGTGATCTTTGATTTCGGGGCGTCGTGCGGGAAAGGTCCCATTATCGCGTCTCCAGATTCAAATTCATGTTGGGGCTACTCTAACGCATGTGTGTCCGGCATTCTGCGCGAATAGAGGTGCATCTAACGGCCAATTCGCGTAGAATTCACAAAAACGGATACAAGGGTGCGGAAAACACGCAAATGCTTGACCTGACGGATAAACGGCTTCTTGCAGCCCTTCAGCGTAACGCCCATATGACCGCGCAGGACCTGGGCGAGCATCTCAACCTGTCGCCAAGTCAGGCGGGGCGCAGGCGACAACGGTTGGAGGCGGAAGGATACGTCACCGGCTACACCGCACGTCTGGACCCGATGAAGGCGGGTTTGACGGTGCAGGCGTTTGTGCAGGTACAACTGGCGACCCACGGCCCCGAACAGGCGCAAAACTTTGCCCGGCTTGTCGCCGCACGCCCCGAGGTGATCTCGGCCTGGACGCTGACCGGCGAGGCGGATTACCTGCTGCGGGTCTATTGCGCCGACCTGCGGGACCTGAACCGGCTGATTCACGAGGTGCTGCTGCCTCATGCCGTGGTGGCGCGGGTGCAAAGCCAGATTGTCATGGATCAGGTCAAACCGGATGCGCCGCTCCCAACGTGACGCGGCGATTGCCACCCAAAGGGCCATCGCCGCTTGTTCCTTACCCGGCGCTTCTGCAAAGTGACCCGGCATAACAACGGACACATTCATGGACTCTTTCCTCTATCAGGCGTCGATCTACCTGGCGGCGGCCGTGATCGCGGTGCCGATCGCCGCGCGGCTGGGCCTTGGATCAGTGCTGGGCTATCTGCTGGCTGGTATCTTCATCGGGCCGGTGCTGGGAATTGTCGGAGCGGAAACAGAGGATTTGCAGCATTTTGCCGAATTCGGCGTCGTGATGATGCTGTTCATCATCGGGCTGGAGCTGGAGCCGAGAACGCTTTGGGACATGCGCCATAGGTTGATCGGGTTGGGCGGACTACAGGTCGTACTGACCACCGCGGCGACGATGGTCGTGGTTATGGCGATGGGTCAAGCCTGGCAGCCCTCATTGGCCATCGGGATGATCTTCGCCTTGTCGTCGACGGCGATCGTTCTGCAAACGCTGTCCGAAAAAGGCCTGATCCAGACCGGCGGGGGCCGGTCCGCGTTTTCGGTCCTGTTGACGCAGGATATTGCCGTAATCCCGATGCTGATCGTGTTGCCGCTTCTGGCAAGCGGCCCCTTGGTCGGGATTGGACAGGAGGAGGCCGTCACGCAGGCAAGCCAGGTGGACAAGTCTGCATATGTGGCGATGTCGCTGGTCGACGGCTTGCCGGGCTGGGGCGTTGCACTGGTGACGCTTGCCGCCGTCGCGTCGATCATCCTTGGCGGCGTCTATCTGATCCGCCCGATCTTCACCTTCATCCACTCTGCCAAACTGCGCGAGATGTATACCGCGCTGGCGCTGTTGATCGTGGTCGGCATCGCCTTTGTGATGACATTGGTCGGCCTGTCACCGGCGCTTGGCACGTTTCTTGCGGGCGTGGTGCTGGCCACCAGCGAATTCCGCCATGAACTGGAATCCGACATCGAGCCATTCAAGGGCCTGTTGCTGGGCCTCTTCTTTATCACGGTCGGCGCGGGCATCGACTTTGCGACACTGTTGCGCGAACCACTGCTGATCCTCGGTCTGACCACGACGCTGATCCTTGGAAAAGGCGTGATCCTGTACGCGCTGGGGCGGTTGTTCGGCCTGCGGGGTCGCAATCAATGGCTGTTCACGCTGGGGCTGGCACAGGCCGGAGAGTTCGGCTTTGTGCTGGTGTCGTTTTCGCTGCAACAGGGCGTCTTGCCGGACTTTCTGGGCGGCACCATCCTGTTGGTCATTGCGCTTTCGATGCTGATCACACCGCTGTTGTTCATCCTTTACGAACGCATGTCGCTGCGGATGAAGGCCGATCACGCCGAACAATATGATGAGGACGAGATCGACGAACAAGGCCCGGTGATCATCGCCGGTATCGGTCGGTTCGGGCAGATCGTGAATCGGTTGGTGCAGTCTTCGGGCTTCAAGACCGTTGTGCTGGATCACGACATGCAGACCATCCAGTTGATGCGGCGCTTTGGCTTCAAGGGCTTTTTCGGCGACCCCACCCGCCCGGACATCCTGCATGCCGCCGGGCTGGAGGATGCGCGCGTGCTGGTCGTCGCACTGGACGATCCAAAAGCCACCACGACGCTGGTGACCTATGCCCGGAACATGCGCCCCAATCTGCACATCATTGCACGGGCGCGTGACCGGACGCATGTCTACCACCTGTACCGCGCCGGGGCGAATGACATCGTGCGGGAAACATTCGACAGCTCATTGCGGGCCGGGCGCTACGCGCTCGAAAATATCGGGCTGACCGGGTATGAGGCATCTCAGGTGGAAAAGACCTTTTACGCGCATGACCGTTACGCGGTGCAGGAACTGGCCAAGGTCTGGAACCCTGACACGCCCTCGGCGGAAAACGCAGCCTATATCAAGCGCACGAAAGAGTTGGAAAAAGAGCTTGAAGCAGCACTTCTGGAAGCCATGGAAAGCCGAAACACCGATGCCGCGTGACCCTGCACCCCGAGTGGTCACAAAAAAACCGCGCCCCGATGAGGGGACGCGGCTGAATTTCTTTTGACGAATGTGCCGGTTCAGGCGGCTGCGCGCGATACCAGAACGTCGTCTACCTGCTTGGCGGCGGCCAGTTCATCCTCGCCGCACACGGCAGCAACCTCGCGGGTCAGCCGCTCCAGCGCCGCTTCGTAAAGCTGACGTTCGGAATAGCTTTGCTCGCGCTGGTCGTCGCCACGATGCAGGTCACGAACGACCTCTGCAATCGCGATCAGATCGCCCGAGTTGATCTTCTGCTCATATTCCTGCGCGCGACGCGACCACATTGCGCGCTTGACCTTCGCCTTGCCACGCAACGTCTTCATTGCCTGACTGATCACATCAGGCGAGCTGAGCGAGCGCATCCCGATTTCGGTCGCCTTATGGGTCGGTACCCGCAGCGTCATCTTGTCCTTCTCGAAGGAGATCACGAAAAGCTCCAGCGAGATACCAGCGATTTCCTGCTCTTCGATCGACACAATCTGACCCACGCCATGGGCCGGATAAACCACATATTCATTGGGACGAAACTCGGATTTCTTGCTTTTTGTCATTCAGTTCTTCCTCACAGGTTCGCCCTGCCATGGGCGCAAGAAAACGGGTGGGGAACAGCAACCATTCCCTTGACCCGTTTCGAATTGATCGTGCTAGATCACCGGATGCAGACCCGTCCGGCGATTGGTGCTTGTTTGTTTCATTGGAACCAACATAGCATAAAAATGCCGCCTATCAAAGCGGGCACCCGCGCAGGGCATGCCGAATTCAATCAGATCAATGCCTTAAGTGACAAAAATCTGATCAAATTACCGCAAAATCTGACCGGGCAGGCCGAATCAGCTTAACCGCCCTCGCCTGCCTCTTCCGAGAAATATTTCTCCAGCTTGCCTTCCTCGCCGTCGCGTTCCTCGGCCTCGGGCAGCTGGTCTTTCTTGGTGATGATGACCGGCCAAGCTTCGGAGTATTTGCGGTTGAACTCAACCCATTTCTCCATTTCCGGCTCGGTATCCGGGCGGATCGCATCTGCCGGGCATTCAGGTTCGCACACGCCGCAGTCGATGCATTCGTCAGGATGGATGACGAGCATGTTCTCGCCCTCGTAGAAACAATCCACCGGGCAGACCTCGACGCAATCGGTATATTTGCAGGCAATGCAGTTATCGGTCACCACATAGGTCATGGAAAGCCCCTGTTTCAGCGAATTCTCTGTCTAGCTAGAACAGCCGGACGGATCATTCAAGCGCATCCCGCCGCGATTGATCCATCTTGCGACGGTCCCTTTTCGTGGGCCGCCCGCCACCGTCGAAACGCGGCACGGACGGTTTTTCCATCCGTGGCGGCGGCGGCGGACTAAGGTCCTCGTAAAGCGCCTGTGCCTCGGACGCCGGTCCGCGCCGGGTGCCGATTTCCAGAACACGCACCACGCAAACCCGATCACCCTTGGCGAAGGTCAGCACGTCCCCCGGCCCCACCACAACCGCCGATTTGGCGATACGTGTGCCGTTCAGTCGCACCGCCCCGGCAGTCACGATCTTCGCGGCAAGGCTGCGCGTCTTGAAGAATCGCGCATGCCAAAGCCACTTGTCGACGCGCAGCTTTTGCGCCGGATCGCTCACGTCAGGTTTTGTCCTTCAACCCCATCAGCGCCGCCGCAAACGGGTTGTCGGGGTCGATGCGATCTTTCTTCTCGGGACGGGCCTGATAGGTTTTCGTGCCGTCGTCGCGGCGCGGTTTGCCCTTGGGGCCACCCTTGCCGCGCGGTTTGCCCTGCTGGCCACGTCCGCCGCCACCGTCCGCCGATTTGGGCTTGGCATTGCGGCCTCCGCCCTCACGGCGCGGATTCTGACTGCGGGGGTTCTCGCGCTTGCGACCCCAGGTGAAGGTGTAGAACACCTCTGTCTCCGGCGCGTTCACCGCCGCGTCGGGGGCGGTGCCAGTGGGCACTTCCTCGGCAGCGACTTCCGGCACAACCGGCGTTTCCTCGGGCGTGCCCGCGGGATCAATCGGGGCCTCGGCCACGGGGGCCACGCCATCGTCTTCGACCGCATCGACCTGCGGCACAATATCGGCAGCGGCCGGTTCCTGCGGCGCGTCGATGACCGCACCGGGTGCCGCCTCTTGCGCCACATCCATGATCGGCGTGTCGGCGGCAGGTGTCTCCGCTGCTTCGGCACCCGGCACAACGGCATCGGCCGGTTTCACCTTCTGTCGTTCGCCTTTGACGGCGTTATAGCCCAGCCCCTGCATGAGGTCGGCGAACTGTTCCAGCGTCATCCCGGTGATCGAGAGCATGTCGGCCTTGGCCTCGAACCCGCCGCGGCTGTCCTCGGCGCGTAGCATGTCGGCCAGACGTTCCAGCATATCGATACGGATCGCCCGTGCGCCCGCCGCGCGGTAGCCCGAGATCGTATGATGCACCGCAGGCGTCCCTGCCGTGTTGGGCACCGTCACCAGACCCGGCGGCGGTGCTTCGGGAAACTCGTCCATCCCGTTGGCAAGGCTCCATAATACCAGACGCAGGCGAGTCGGCGCGGGCTTCAGCAACAAAGGCATGAAGATGGTGAACTGACCAAAACGCAGGCCATGCTTGCGCAGTGCGCCGCGCGCATCCTGATCCAGCGACTTGACCTCGTCGGCAACTTCGGCGCGGGGCAACACGCCCAAAGCCTCGACCATGCGGAAGGCAAAGCCGCGCGCAAGCCCGGTCAGCGCCTCATCGTTCTTGAGGTTCATCAGCGGCTCGAACAGCGCGGCAACCTTGCGGTCGATGAAATGTTGCAGGCGGCGCTCCACCTTCTGCGCGACATCCGGCCCGGCCTCGTCATCGACAAAGACCACAACGCGCGGCTTGAGCGGATCGTCGGACGCGGCAAGTTTGCCGACGGCCTGATCGCCCCACATCAACCCGCCCTGTTCGGTAAAGTCGATCTCTGTATCGGGCGCGTTGTAGAAACGGTCCGCGCGCAGATGGAAATGCGGTGCCAACGCCTGAAGCCCGGCGGTCTTCAGCATCTTTGCTTCCTGCCCGCTGGCATCCTTGTCTTGCCGGAAGCGAAACCCTTCCAGCCGCCCTACGAATTCACCCTCGACGGTCACTTCGCCCTTGTCGTTCACTTCGGCCAAAAGGGCCTCCTTCTGCTTCAACCGGCGCAACAGGATAGATGTCCGCCGATCAACAAATCTTTGTGTCAGACGCTCGTGCAGAGCGTCAGATAGCCTGTCTTCTACAGCCCGCGTGCGCTCGCGCCAATGGCTATTGTCACCAACCCAACCGCTGCGCTGCGCGACATATGTCCATGTGCGGATATATGCCAATCGTTTCGACAAGGTGTCGATGTCACCATCGGTCCGGTCGATGCGCTTTACCTGCCGGGCCATCCAGTCATCCGGCACCGACCCACGCTGATGCAGGTATCCGAAGATAACTTCCAACAGGCTCGCATGTTCCGCATGACTTATGCCACGGAAATCGGGAATGCGGCAAACATCCCATAGCAGCCGGACCGAGGCCGGATCGGACGCGCGCGCCGCAACCTCGGCGCTTTGCACCAATGTCTTGAGCGCGCCAAGATCATCGGCCTCGCGCGCCCTGACCAGCCGATCATCGGTCGGCGCGACTTCCAGCGACGTAATCAGCGTGTCGAGCGTGCCGAACCGCAGGTCCGAATTGCGCCATGTCAGCTTGCGCAGGGGCGTGAAGCGGTGATTGCAGATCGATTCGACGACCTCATCGGGCAACGGACCGGCCTCGCCTGTCACCCCGAACGATCCATGGCTCATGCCGCGCCCGGCCCGACCGGCGATCTGGGCCAGCTCATTGGGCGCAAGGGGGCGCATCCGGCGGCCATCGAATTTTGACAGGGCGGAAAACGCGACATGGTTGATGTCCAGGTTCAGCCCCATGCCAATCGCATCGGTCGCCACCAGGTAATCCACGTCCCCATTCTGATACAGTTCGACCTGCGCGTTGCGGGTTCGCGGCGACAGCGCGCCCATGACTACTGCAGCGCCGCCTTTCTGACGACGGATCAATTCCGCAATGGCATAGACGTTTTCGACGGAGAACCCGACGATCGCGCTGCGCGCCTGCAACCGACTGATCTTCTTGGAACCGGCATAGGACAGTTGGCTCAGCCGTTCGCGGCGCACGAATTGCACGCCGGGCACCAATTCAGCGATCGCGCCGCGCATCGTATCGGACCCCAGAAACAGGGTCTCGTGCAGGCCGCGCATCCGCAGCAACCGGTCGGTGAAGACATGGCCGCGCTCTGGATCGGCGCAAAGCTGGATTTCGTCTATCGCTGCAAAGTCGACTCCCATACCTTCGGGCATCGCCTCGACCGTGCAGACCCAGTATTTCGCCCGAGGCGGCACGATGCGCTCTTCGCCGGTCACCAGTGCCACCACTGATGGGCCACGGATACCCACGATGCGGTCATAGACCTCGCGCGCAAGCAGCCGCAACGGCAGGCCGATCACGCCCGTCCGATGCCCAAGCATGCGTTCGATGGCGTAATGCGTCTTGCCGGTATTGGTCGGACCCAGCACGGCCACGGTGCGGGATGGCTCGGCCATGCGTCTTCCTTCAGAAACTCTCGGATAATCGGTTCAGATGTCCTGGCCGGTGACCTGGATTTCAAGCCGTTCGACCGCTTCCAGAACTTCGGGATCATGCGGGTGAATGTCCAGCAGCTTTCTGTAGGCCGCAACCGCCTTTGCCGGTTCGTCCAACTGCTCGAACACTGCGCCAAGCCCCTTGATCGCGCCGAAGTGCTGCGGATTCAGCGCAAGCGTGCGTTCCAGCGCATCGACACTGGGGCCCAGCAGCTCTGCCTGATAATAGGCCAGCGCCAGGTTGCTCCATCCTTCGGCGAAATCCGGCGCATGATCGGTCAGCGCCGTCAGATGTTCGATGGCCAGCGTGAATTTCCCCGCCGCAAGCGCATCGCGACCGCGTTTGAGCAGAAGATCCATCGCGGCCGAACCGGATTTGGACCATTCCAGCCGAATCTCCCGGACGATGCCTGCGGCCTCCTGCGCAGAGGACGTCGCCAGATCGGACAAAAGGTCATCAACCCGCGCGGTTTCCGCCCCGGCAGGTATGGAAAACATGACTGTGACGAGAAGTGTCGCCACGGTATGTTTGAGTCTTGAGAAAATGCTGCTCATAACACTCCTGAGTGTAGCGTATGCGCGAGAATTTACCACCCGCGCGATCATCAATTGGAGGAGAGTGAAAATGAGCGATGTAACCGAAGCTGCGGTGGCGGCATTGAACAAACGGCTGGGCGACGAAGGCTTTGACGGCTCGGCGCGTTTCGACATTGAAGGCGAAGGTTCGATCATGATCGACGGCAATGGCGCACGCGCCGCCGAGGAAGAGGCCGAGGTCACGCTGACGGCCGATGCCGAAACCTTTCAGCAGATCCTCGAAGGGGATCTGAACCCCACGGCTGCCTTCATGTCCGGCAAACTCGCTGTCGATGGCGATATGGGTCAGGCAATGAAGCTGGGGGCGGTTCTGTCCTGATGGAAATGCAAGCAGCCCCTTATTTTGCTGCAATAGCCGAAGGCCCGGAGGACGCGCGCGTTTTCTGGGTCACGGCTGCTGACGGGCTGCGCATCCGGCTGGCGCATTGGCCAGCCATCGGTGAGTCGACGGGCACGATCCTGCTTCTGCCGGGTCGCACCGAATATATCGAGAAATATGGCCGCACCGCTTGCGATCTGGTTGAACGCGGCTTTGACGTGCTGTGCATCGACTGGCGTGGACAGGGGCTGGCTGACCGGTTGCTGGACGATCCGCGCCGCGGGCATGTCCTGACCTTCGACGACTATCAGGCCGATCTGGATGCGATGGTCGCCGCCGCCAAGTCGCTGGACCTGCCGCACCCCCTGCATATGCTCGCGCATTCCATGGGCGGCTGCATCGGGCTGCGTGGCTTGCTGCGCGGCCTGCCATTTACCTCTGTCGGCTTTTCCGGACCGATGTGGGGGATCCGCATGAAGGCCTATACGCGGCCCGCGGCATGGGCGCTTGGCTGGGGCAGTGGAATTTTTGGCCTTGGTGATTCCTACGCGCCCGGCACCGGCGCGGGCAGCTATATCGCCACCGAACCGTTCGAGGGCAATCTTCTGACCCGCGATCCCGAAATGTTCGAATATATGCGGTGCCAGGTCACCGCCCATCCGGAATTGCAACTGGGCGGCCCCAGCCTGAACTGGCTGCATGAGGCTTTGCGCGAAACGCTGGCGCTGTCCCGCCTGCCCTCGCCGCCGCAGCCCTGCCTGACCTTCGTGGGCAGCAACGAACGCATCGTCGACATGCCACGCATCCATCAGCGCATGGCCCGCTGGCCGAACGGCACGCTGCGCGTGATCGAAGATGGCGAACATGAAATGATGATGGACACCCCCTGTATGCGCATCATGATCGCCGACGAGCTAACGGCGCATTTCAGCAACGCGTCAGCGCGCGACAAATCCCGCCTGACCGCCTGACAGAATCAGCGGCTCTGGCGCTTTGGTCCGCGCGCCCTATCATCGCGATATGGCTGACAAAGTGCTTTGCTTCACTGATCGCGGCATCTACTGCCCCGCAGGCGATTTCCACATCGACCCCTGGCGCCCGGTGGACCGGGCGCTGATCACCCATGGCCATGCCGACCATGCGCGCCCCGGTCACGCCCGCTATCTGGCGACGCAGGCCGCCGCCCCGGTATTGCGTCACCGGCTGGGCGCGATCACGTTGGACACGATATGTTTCGGCGAGCAGCGCAAGATCGGCGGGGCAACCGTTTCGTTTCATCCCGCAGGCCATGTGCCCGGCTCTGCGCAAATCCGGGTGGAGGTCGGCGGCGAGGTCTGGGTCGCGTCGGGCGATTACAAACTGGAAAACGATGGGCTGTCGGAACCGTTCGAGCCGGTGCGCTGTCACAGTTTCATCACCGAATGCACCTTTGGCCTGCCGGTGTTCACATGGGCACCGCAGGCACAGGTCTCGGCAGAGCTGAACGCATGGTGGCGCGACAGTGTCGCCGCGGACCGGACGCCGGTCCTGGGAGCCTATTCGCTGGGCAAGGCACAGCGGTTGCTGGCCATGCTGGACGCGGAAATTGGCCCGATCCTGACCCATGGTGCGGTGGAAACCACGACACAGGTTCTGCGCGATCAGGGATTGCACCTTCCTCGGACGCATCATGTGACGCCCGACCTTGATCTCAAGGATTTCCCCGGCGCGCTGGTTTTGGCACCGCCTGCCGCGCTCGGCTCTGACTGGATGCGGCGTTTTGGGGCGGTCTCCACCGGGTTCGCCTCGGGGTGGATGCGGATGCGCGGGGTCCGCAGACGGCGTGCCGCTGACCGGGGCTTTGTCGTCTCGGACCATGCCGACTGGCCTGCACTGAACAGGACTATTGCCGAAACAGGCGCAGAAAACATATATGCCACGCATGGTTACACGGACATCTTCGCGCGATGGCTGAGGGACCAAGGATATAACGCAAGCGTCGTTCCCACCGAATTTGGCAGCGATGACGCCGAGGATGGCTCGGCATGAAATCCTTCGCCGCGCTGTTCAACGCCATCGACCGCACCACCCGGACCAAGGAGAAGACCGCCGCGCTGACCGCCTATCTGCGCGAGGTGCCCGATACCGAAAAGCTGTGGACCGTGGCGCTGTTCACGGGTCGTCGCCCACGCCGCGCCGTGACCACCACTCAACTGCGCGAATGGGCGGCCGAGCGTGCGGGCCTGCCACTGTGGCTGCTGGAAGAAAGCTATCCCATCGTCGGTGATCTGGCAGAGACCATCGCTCTGATCCTGCCTCCGCCCGGTCGCGCGACGGACTTGCCGCTGTCGCATTGGATTGCGCAACTCCAGCGCCTGCACGATCTGCCCCCGGAGGCACGCAAGGACCAGATCCTCGACGCGTGGGACCAGTTGGATGCGACCGAACGGCTGCTGTTCAACAAGCTGATCACCGGCGGATTTCGCATCGGTGTCAGCCAGAAGCTGATGACACGGGCAATCGCCGCTGCTTTGGGCCGTGACGAGGCAGAGATTGCGCTGCGGCTGATGGGAAAATGGCGCGCCGACACGACCACCTGGCACGCGCTGATCGAGGCCGAGGATGCAGAGGCCGACGCCTCGCGCCCCTATCCGTTCTACCTCGCCTATCAGTTAGACACGGTGCCCGAGGATCTGGGCGCGCCGGGTGACTGGCAGGCCGAATGGAAGTGGGACGGCATCCGCGGCCAACTGGTCCTGCGCGGCGGCACGCATCACCTGTGGTCGCGCGGCGAAGAGTTGATGACAGAGCGTTTCCCCGAATTTTCCCGCGCTTTGGATTTCCTGCCCGACGGCACCGTGCTGGATGGCGAGGTGCTGGCCTGGGATAACGGCCCCCTGCCCTTTGGCACGCTGCAAAAACGGATCGGGCGCAAGACCGTGCCCAAGAAACTGCTGGCCGAGGTCCCGGTCGTTCTGGTGGCCTATGATCTGCTGGAACATGAAGGCCGCGACATGCGCGCGGAACCCTTGTCCACCCGCCGCGCGGCGCTGGACGATCTGCTGGACCAGACCCCGGCCGAGGCACCGCTGCGCCTGTCGCGCCCCATCGCCTTCGATACCTGGCAGGCCCTGGCAGAGATACGCGCCACGGCGCGCGACGAACGCGCAGAGGGCGTGATGCTGAAACGTCTGGACAGCCCCTATCTGTCTGGTCGCAAGAAGGGCGATTGGTGGAAATGGAAGCTGGACCCCCTGACGGTGGACGCGGTGATGATCTACGCCCAGCAAGGTCATGGCCGCCGCGCCAACCTTTTCACCGATTTCACCTTCGCCGTCTGGAGCGGCAATCAACTTGTTCCCTTCACCAAGGCCTATTCCGGCCTCACGGACGAGGAATTTCGCCAGATCACCGCGTGGGTGCGCAAGAATACCCAGCAACGCTTTGGCCCCGTCCGGCAGGTCAAACCGCATCATGTGTTCGAGATCGCCTTTGAAGGCATTCATGCCAGCCCGCGCCACAAATCCGGGATCGCCCTGCGGTTTCCACGCATGTCCCGCTGGCGACGCGACAAACCACTGGCAGAGGCCAATACGCTGGATGACCTCAAGGCGCTTCTGGCCAGTTATGGATGACACCGTCATTTGTGCGAATCTGCGAAATCAGGCAGACTTTGCGGCATTGCTTCAAGCCGTAGCCGGGACAGGATTTTCATGACGCGCATTCTCATCGCTGCAATCTTCGCCATTATCGCATCTGCCAGCATGGCCTCGGCGCAAAGCTGCCCCGAAATCCGCTTTGCCAAAGGCGCTTATTCCGGTGGCGTCGGCGGCGTGGTCTCTGACGGCGCGCCGCAATGCTATACCTTCGGCACAGGCAACGGCCAGACGGCGCGATTACAGCTTTCGGGCAGCAACAATGCCTGCTTCAGCGTTGTGGGCCTTGCCGATTGCCAAACCGACTTCAGCTTTGTCACCAGCCGTCAGACATACCGGGTTTTTGTCGTCCAGCTTTTCCCGTCGCCTGCCGCAGAGCCGTTCGGTCTGACGCTTTCGATCTACTGACCCCCTTTCGCCCGCGCCCCCTTGCACCTATGTGACAAGTCGCCTTACCTGCCAGTCAGCATAGTCCAAGGAGACCAACATGACCGTCCGCCCCGTTTTCGACGCCAATGCAACCAATGGCAGCAAGGACCTTGGAAACCTGCCGGAATGGGATCTGACGGATCTGTACTCTGCCCCCGACGCGCCCGAAATCAAGCGCGATCTGGATTGGCTGGAACAGGCCTGCGCCAGTTTCGCCGCCGATTACGAAGGCAAGCTGGCCACGCTGGACGCGGCAGGTTTCCTTGATTGCGTGCTGCGGAACGAGAAGATCGACACCACCGCCGGGCGGCTGATGTCCTATGCGGGCCTGCGCTACTACCAACTGACCACGGATGCCGAACGCGCCAAATTCCTGTCCGACCTTCAGGAAAAGGTGGTCAACTACTCGACCCCGCTGGTATTTTTCACGCTGGAACTGAACCGTTTGGACGATGGCCATCTGGACACGCTGTTCGCGGAGAACGACAACTTGGCCCGGTACAAGCCGGTCTTTGACCGCATCCGCTCGATGAAACCCTTCCAACTGTCCGACGAGCTTGAGAAATTCCTGCACGATCTTGGCGTCGTCGGCGATGCATGGGAACGGCTGTTCGACGAAACCATCGCCAGCCTTGAGTTCGAGATCGACGGCGACGCGCTGAATATCGAATCCACGCTGAACCTGCTGACCGAACAGGACCGCAGCAAACGCGAGGCCGCGTCGCGCGAATTGGCCCGTGTCTTTTCCGAGAATATCAAGATCTTCGCACGCGTCCACAACACGCAGGCCAAGGAGAAAGAGATCCTCGATCGCTGGCGCGGCATGCCTACACCGCAGACCGGTCGGCACCTGTCCAACCATGTCGAGCCTGAGGTGGTCGAGGCGCTGCGCAACGCAGTGGTCGCCGCCTACCCGCGCCTGTCGCACCGCTATTATGAACTCAAGCGCAAGTGGCTGGGGCTGGACGTCATGCAGGTCTGGGACCGCAACGCGCCCCTGCCGATGGAAGAAACACGCACTGTGGGCTGGGACGATGCCCGCGACACGGTGATGAACGCCTATGCCGGGTTTGATCCGCGCATGGCCGAGATCGCGCAGCCCTTCTTTGACAAGGGCTGGATCGACGCGGGCGTGAAGCCGGGCAAGGCACCGGGCGCGTTCGCGCATCCCACCGTGACGGATGTGCACCCCTATGTGATGCTCAACTACCTCGGCAAACCGCGTGACGTGATGACCCTGGCGCATGAGCTGGGCCACGGCGTGCATCAGGTACTGGCCGCCGGACAGGGCGAGATGCTGTCCTCTACCCCCCTGACGCTGGCCGAAACCGCAAGTGTGTTCGGCGAAATGCTGACCTTCCGCCGGATGTTGGACAATGCCAAGACCGATCAGGAGCGCAAGATCCTGCTGGCCGGCAAGGTCGAGGACATGATCAACACGGTCGTCCGCCAGATCGCCTTCTACGATTTCGAATGCAAGCTGCACGAGGCGCGGCGCGGCGGCGAACTGACCCCAGATGACATCAACGCATTGTGGATGTCGGTACAGGCCGAAAGCCTTGGCGAAGGGTTCGAGTTCATGGAGGGATACGAGACGTTCTGGGCCTATATCCCCCATTTCGTGCATTCGCCTTTCTACGTCTACGCCTATGCGTTTGGCGACGGGTTGGTGAATGCCCTTTATGCGGTCTATGAAGAAAACCCCGAGGGCTTTCAGGAAAAATATTTCGACATGCTGAAAGCGGGCGGTTCCAAGCACCATAAGGAACTTCTGGAACCCTTCGGCCTTGACGCGTCCGACCCCGCCTTCTGGGACAAGGGCCTGAGCATGATCGAAGGGTTCATCGACGAATTGGAGGCTATGGAGGGATAGCCCCCTCGAAGACCAATTCTGAGACACCGCACCATGTAACAGCGGCAATCGCACCGGCACCAAGATCAGAGCGCCCCGCGCGGTTGCTGCAACAGGACGACGACTTTATGTAGGGCAAACGACTTTGCTGCACGGATCTCAGCTCACGTCAGAGTCTGGTGCCGTCCACGCCGGCCTTTTCGGCATGGTTTTTCGCTCAACGAAGAAAGAGTGATCCTGGCGCGAGGATCCTCCCATGCTTTTTACGGGTGACGTTGGCGAAAAATGGTTTCGCCCCAAGCGAATGAAGCCTTCATTGCATAAACTCATCCCGAGAGGATCATCGCCGATCATGAGCTCAAAAATCTATAATGGATAGGGCTTTCTGTTCGATCTTGGCGCGCGTTCGCATGGTCGACATGATTTGCGAGGTGCACCGAAATGGATGATGAGCCATTCGAAATGGGCCCCCTACAACACCCACCACATGAACACGACGCAAGGATAGGCAAGCTACGCGACCGGCACGGTGAGGTGCTGTTCATCGACGCCCGCAAGATGGGCGCGTTGGTGGTAGAGTAGCGCAAGCAAAGGGAACTGTTGCAGAAAGAGGTGCGCGCATCGCAAACCGCTATCACGCATGGTGCGAACCCGCCGGCCATGCGCGCAGCTGCGCTGTTCGCCACCGCATCGGCTTTTTCCGGAACGGGATCGGGTCTGGGAACTCGGATCCGGCTTTGAAACGCCACGCCGCCTTCCGGATCTTGCAGACTCTCCGGGCACCTCGGCCACATCGGCCGCAGTACTATGCGGAAGCTTTAAATCTTCCCATCTGTTGCGCCGCGGTGGGGCCAAGCCCTCAGTTGCCCAGATGGAATACCAGGGAAATCTACCTTTGATACGCTGTAGGCCGAGTGCCCCTGCAAGTTCACGAGTGGCCCTGACAGATGACATTCTCCAATATTCGGCCAGATCTTCTGTGCTTGCTGAACCCGGATCGTTCTTGACGCTTTTCATGACCAAGCCTCCATACAAAAAGGAGATCGGTTCGAGTGAGCGTTAACGGAAACGCCTTTCGATCGGTTGCTCTCGCGCTTGGCGATTGCCATCGCAAATTTGTCTTGACGCAGCTCAAGGCGCTTTCCCTGTAAGGGAAATTGACCAAATGTTTCCCAAATCCGGTGCCATTTTGAGGGATTTTTTGCCCAAGTAAGAAAATTTCAGAACTGGAGGTTTTCGCCTTGTAACCCTTATGTTTTGTTGGCTATACGCGTCGGTGGAGACGTGGCCGAGTGGTCGAAGGCGCTCCCCTGCTAAGGGAGTAGGCGGGAAACCGTCTCGAGGGTTCGAATCCCTTCGTCTCCGCCATACGGCCTTGATTTCATTGAGTAAATATAAGTATTTCTATACTTACCCCACATCCTACCCCACATAAGTAAAACGCTTAGAATTGCAGTGAATCGTTCGCGACTTTTCTTCTTTCAGCTGCCCGCGCGTAAATTTGGCTATCCCCGGCGGTCCAACTTTCCGGCGTTGTGAAGTTTGAGCCTGCCCCCCTCCCGCTGTCACACCGCATCGGACTTCTCGGTCTCACCGGATTTGAGAACCTGCATGGCGTCTGCGGGGTAGGGTCGAAGCAGTTCATGCGCTTCGGATGCCGTGCCGTTCATCCACTGTGCATAATCCTTCGGCGCTAGCATGGCGGGCATTCGGTCTGGATGTATGGGCTTAACAAGTTCGTTGGATCTCGTGGTAATCATTGTGTAGCAAGCGCACTCTTCTTTGCCGTCCGGTCCTTCGAAGTGTGAGACGGTCCACAACCCCGCAAAGGCGAATGCTGGGCGCGGTTCATCGCCTGTCAGGCCGAACCAATGGTAGGTGGCCGGATTGCGGCCCTTGGCTTCACAGAAAGACGTGGCGGGGATTAAGCACCTACGTTCCTGAAAGCTGCCTTTCCACAAGCCCGAGGTCAGCAGCTTGTCATCCCGAGCGTTGTTCCAAGCGGAGGGCTGCAAAGTCTTGCCAGTTTTCTTGCTGGTGTTGGTCGTCCTGAACCCCCAGGACAGGCTGACCAATTCGTTGACACCGTCCGGGTTCAACCTGACCACATGGCCCTGATACTTGGGCCAGATAGCAGTCAGCGGTTCTGCATTGCCCAAGAGGTCATTGCCGGGCGCGACTTTGAACAGTTGCCGCATGGCCTCTTGCGCAGTTGTATTCGAATAGAGATTGCACATCTGTCACGCCTTTACGTCTCTCCATAGCCACTTAACAATCTGGCGGACGGGGCGACGAACCGTCAACCCATCCAATTCGGCGCTGTTAGGAACGGTCCATTTCACGTCAACTTCCGAGGTCTTGCAGCGTGAACACGGAAAGGGCGGAACGTGCAGTTCGTGATCAGGACCTAGCACTTGGATCAAATCCGCTGCCCAGTAATTTACAGACCGGCGGCAAAGCGAACACCTGGCAGTGATCAGCATACCCATGCTGGCGGCATGGCAAAGGCGCTGATTCTTGAATTTGTTAGACGATGGGCGGGCAACTGGCATCTTCGGAACGTAACGAGAACGATTGCTAGCGAAAAGCACAAATTGCATTTAGCTTTGCCGGGCGGTCGGTCTACGCGTAACTCACAAATGTTCCTCAAAATACATCCTCAAATCTTCGGTGCTAAGAAGATACTGAAACTTCAAAATAAACTCGTGGTCGGCCTCGCGCTCGCACCATTCGATTTCGAAGCAGCGCTGGGCATAGGTCCGGTTCCACATGCCTTTGGGCTTGAAGGCTATGAGGTTTGCCGTGCCGGGTGCGCCGCCCAGCGCAACGCGCAGTTTGTTGGCGCGCCTCAACATGCGGTCGTAACGCGCCTCTGACTGGCTGGTATAGGCAACATCGTAGCAGTGGCGGCAAAGAAAGTAGCGACCCCCTGCAAACAGCTTCCCAACGCGACGGTTGCAGGATCGGCCAGAGACAACACCGGGGCAGAGAAAGTAGGGGCGTTGCCCGCCGAAATGGCAATCTGCGCGGATGATGCGGATGGATTCGGTTATCGGTTCCCATGCGCCGCCGTACTGGCTGATCCGGTAATCTAGGACCAACTGGCCTTGCTCTGCGCGATAGGCAATGCGGGCAACTTCTTCGCCGTCCTGTGACCAGATCCAATTGCCTTGCCTGCCGGGTTGCAAGCAGCCGTCGCGGTGCATCCTGTTCACATCCAGTGACCGGCAATGCTCTGCCTTTTGCTTGTGGCTTGGTCGGCCTGATCCATACCCGCCCATCAGACCGCGCCCGGATTTTTTCCGAAATCATTAGGCAACTTCAACTTTATCGGTGCATACCTGCGATGCGCAGCCGGATTTCTAGCCGAGATCATGTCGGGGCTTCTCCATCCTTGATTTTGCGATGATGTAGCCCAGCGCACCGAAAGACAGGTCGGCCATGCTATCAGCCATTACCGGCCAAGTGCTGCCGCCGTTCGGAATATCGCCCAGCAGTTCCTTGACGGCCCAGACGGCGAACACGATGCCCACCAGCGGCGCAGGCGAGCGGAATAGGGCAAGGCTTGCGCCGACAAGCATATGGGCCATCTGCACCGACAGCATTGCGTGCCAGTCGGGCGCAGGAACGGGGCCAAGGTCAGAGCGGGCAAACTCTGCCAAGGCTTCCCGCAGGGCGTTTATGAAATCTGCCGTCATGTTTCGCCGTCCGATTTGTAGGTCTGAAATCGCGCGTCATAAGTAATCTTAGCCCCTTCCCCTGCCTTCTTCCGCACCACTCTAGAGCGAAGTAGTGGGATATCAGCGTCGGCTAGGTTCGGGCGCATCCGGGTCAAGACAAAGGTTTGTGGCCGTGATCCTGCCCGATGGTTGCCCGCCAGCCGCAATAGTCCGGCGTCCTCCAAGCTGCGCCGCGCTGCCCGCAGGCGGGGCTTTGACAGGTTCAACAGGCCAGCCGTCCGCATTGCGTCAAAGTCCAGCGGAAAGCGTTTGCCGGGACTATGCCCGTGCTGATCCGTCAGCAGCGCCAGCAGGGCGATAGCATCCGCACCATTCGGTAGACCGCGCAAAGCATCCAAGGCCAGCCGCTGCATGGGAAAGGCGCTGTCACGGCCCCGATAGACGCGGTTTTCCAGCCGACATTTCCAAGCCCATCCGGCAATGTCGTGCAACTCGCTATCGGGCATGGTCACAGGATCTTCGCACCAGTCGTCACGGATGCCCGCCAGATTGCCTTGCAGTTCTTCGGCGCTGTCCACCAGTTCAACCATGCGCATGGCCTCTTTCACCATTTCAACGTGCCTGTGACCGGTCGGGATAGGCGCAGGCTTGGCCCGTGCAGTGCCACGGATCGACGGCAGTGCATCTTTCCCCAGCAAACCCCTGACCGCGCCATACAGCCCGCCGTCCGGGCGGCGCGACAACGGTCCAACAACGTAGCTGCGCGGGCCTGTCTTGATATCGACGGGCAGTCCTTCGCCACGCAGGTTCGGCATGATCCCTGCGGCCCGGTAATAGAGATGCCGCCCGCGCGGGGTCCTGACATGGACCGGGCTGCACCCAAACCGCGCCTCCATCTGCGCGACAAGGTCCGGGTCGTCATCATCGCAGTCGATCACTGCCAGCCCATCCAGACGTATACCGTAGACCTGCGAACCTGTCCGGTGCATCGGGGCCAGGATCTGCGACAGGGGCAATCCGGGGCCAGCCCATGCTCGCAACAGTGGCGCTTTGCCATCCGCGCCGCCCAATGGCAGCAGGGGGAAGCCCGCCCCTTTCAGGCGGGCAACCTCACTGCGGATCACATCGGGCAAAGCGTTTACCCGAAGGGCTGTCATTGCTTACCCTCCCCATAGGCGAGGTTGGCAATGCACTGCGCCACGGCCCTAGATACCCCTAGTTTACGGCGAATATGGGCGATGCGTAGGGCCATCATGTGCGACCCTCCACCGGGTCAACACGTTCAACACAACCATTGAGAAAATAGACGCCGAATCTTGCACGGTCCGTCGCGGCGTCGTTTTTATACATTTCCTTGAGGATCGGCACGCAATACTCATGGCGCAGGATACAGACACGGTCTGAAATCCGCACCGGGCTTGCGCAAAATAGGGGTTGCGCAATCAATGCATCAAGAATGATCCTGTTGCCTTTTGACAGCGTGATCAGGCGCGTGTCACCAGCTTCGTCGGTGATCCTGTAATGCGCTGGCGTAGCGTCTCGCGGCAAGTCGCGCCACGCTTCAACCCGTAGGGCGTTTGCAGGGGGTTTAGCGCCAAAATTTGTGGTCTTATTCATCGTTCGGTTTCCTTTCTTGAAACCAGAACGGGGCGGGGATATCATCGCACTTGCTACAGTCGAGGAAAGCCGCTGCCCGTTCATTGGGTGGCGGTTTTTCGTTATGCAGCGACTGCTTTGGCAGCTTCCCAAGCCTCGATATCCGACAGCCGCCAGCGTATGCAGCCGGGTGACAGGCGGAACGGTTTGGGAAATGTCGGGTCAGTCTTAAGCCAGCGGCGCGGGGTCAGGTGATGGACTCCATAGCGCGCACCAATCTGGCGGTCTGTGAGATAGGTTGCAGGCATGTGATGCACTCCAATTCGTTGCGATTGAAGACATCATGGCGCGCAAAATATGGGGCGGAATAGCTAGGCAGGTTACGAAAACCCACCTAGCCAAACCTGCCGAACCTACCCACCCAGCATTTAACGACTAGGTGAAATTAACCTCCTGCAACCAGACACATGGGGTGGAACGCCATGGAAATAGGGGGCTATGGGGGGTGGGTTGGTTTTTGAGTGAGATGGGTGGGTTAACCGCCTGTCTTAGGTGCGCCGCCGCCCTTGTTCCAGTTTACTAGCGTTGCAATTCTATCTTTAGCGGCTCCTGAAATGGGTTCATCACCTTGCCAAGATTCGGAGTTTGCATTGATCCATGCCTCAATGGCCGATTTGACGCCGCCAGTGAATTTGCGTTCAGGGAGTAGTGCTTGCCAAACCGTGACTGCGAAATCTAGCTCTGCCGAGAAATGTTCATGTGCGGGGTTACGGAAGGCCTCGCTGTCCTCCTCAGTATCAGGGAAGAAAAACCATGGCCTACGACCTCGTCGTTGCATCCAGTCCTTGAAATCATCAACCTTAATAGTGCTCAGTCGCCAGTCGGGTTCCTTAACAAAATAAAGACTGGGCAGTGGCTGGCCTTTTGTCATTTTGAAGTTTGCGGAAACCGGTACACCAGCTTGGATCATTGTGTCATATTCGATTTTATCTTCACTGAAGTCTGGACGAACATCAAATTCCCAGTCGCCGAATTTCTTGGTAGGTATGCCGCGCGCGTTATGGACAAAATTGCAAGCCAGTGTTCCGCGCATTGCAGCATCCGAAATTGCGCGAAAAACAGGCACAAATTGGGGCGAGTGCAGGTAATTTTGACTGTCGTTGGATGAGCCTACTCTATGAAACTCTCCTTCGTTAAGTCGCCCTAATGAAACTGGCTCAAAGTTGCTGGGATTTAGTCCGACCGCCAGCATTGATGCCTCTATGACTGAAAGATGTTCGCACCATCTCCAATGCTCCATCTCAAAGTGATAGTTATCCGAATCTTCGTAACTCATCCAATCCTCACAACATTTCCCGACCGCTCGATGCTAACCAGATACCCCGCCCAATCACCCATCATCTTGCGGCGCTTTTCGATCATGTCACCACGCCGATATGACGCCTCGACCGCATTGCTGATCCGATGGGCAAGGGCGACTTCGGCCATATCGCCGGGATAGGTGGTGCGCTCTGCCACCCAATCGCGAAACGTGCTGCGCAGCCCGTGCGGCACAGCGGGGCGCTTGTTTTCTCGGTCGGTAAAACCCGCGCCGCCTGCTTCGATATCCGCCTTGTGCATCCGCTTCATTGCCGCTGAAAGCGTCATGTCCGACAGTTGTCCACCTCGTGCCGCCGGGAACACAAGCGGGTTGCCATCCATTCGTGGTAGGGCTTGCAGCATCGTCACAGCCTCGACAGACAGCGGAACGCGGTGTTCGCGGTCCATTTTCATCCGCGCCGCCGGAATGATCCACAGCGCCTTGTCCAAGTCGATTTCATCCCAAAGCGCGCCCCGTACCTCTTGTGACCGGGTTGCCGTCAGAGCAAGAAACTCCAACGCCCGCGCGCCGAAGCCCTCACGCGCCCGCAGGGCAGTAAACCAGCGCGGCGCATCGTCGATCATCAGTGCAGGCTGATTGCTCTCCTTTGCGACCTTAGACGGCGCGGGCAATAGTTCTTTCAGATTGCCCGCCCATCGCGCCGGATTGTCGCCCGTGCGATGCCCCGCGACGGTCGCCCACGACAGCACGGCCTCAATCCGACCCCGAACGCGTGACGCGGTTTCTGTCTTGTCCCGCCATATTGGTTCCAGCACTCGCAGCACGTCTTGCACGGCGATATCCTGCACCAGCATCTTGCCCAATTCAGGCTTCGCATATGTTGCCAAGGTATTCTGCCATTGCTGCCGGTGCTTGGCGTTCTTGAAAGCGTCCAGCTTGGCCGCAAGGTATTTGTCAGTCGCATCCGCGAAGGTCAGGCCACGGCTTTGCGCCGCCGCAAGCGCGGCCTTGGCAGCTTTGCGTTCTTCGACAGGATCAACGCCCCGGCTGATCTTGTCGCGCGCTTCACGGGCCTTTTCGCGGGCCTGTGCCAATGTCACAGCAGGGTAGCCGCCAAGGCCAATGTCCCGCCGGTCCTTGCCTATCTTCGCGCGCAGCACCCACGAGCGGCCCTTTTTCGGTGTCAGTTGCAAGTGTAGGCCAGGGACGCCACCGACAGCCCTCATGATGTTTCGATTCCCGCCGGGATGGACAAGGCGCTTCACATCCAGAGCGGTCAACTCGGTCGAGACTTTCGGCATTCAGCTTCCCCACATCTCACCCCACATAAATAATGTAATTGGATGCATGGGATTGCGCAAGATAGCATAGCGTGTAAGGGCAGGTCGCTAGTATTATCGTTATTATTCAATAGCGTAAGCGTCTATTTGCGTTTGATTGCTAAGCCTTCATGGCGGGCTTCGTCTCCGCCAGTACGCCAAAATAGCGCCAAGCTATTGATTTCAAATGACCATGAGGCGACGAATCCTGCTCTTGCCACATATATTCACCACACATGTTAGCCTCTTAGGTTTGACCACAATCCAGTGCTAGGGCCATCGAACTGACTTTTCCGAAATAGCCCCAGCGAGTGACGATTAAATCCTAGTCACCCGAATCTAAAGTTCGCCACATAGGGTTTGCTGTGTTCTTTGGCAGAACCGCTTGACGGAGGCGAGGAT
>NZ_JBLWVF010000013.1:0-102965 GCF_048268605.1 Primorskyibacter flagellatus | reverse complement strand
CCACCAACCTGGAGTTCGGAGAGTGGGTCTCGGTCTTCGGCGATGCCAAAATGACAACCGCGCTTCTGGATCGCGTAACCCATCATTGTGCCATCATCGAAACGGGCAACACGTCATACCGGTTCGCACAAAGCAAGCGACGCGGAAAAACATAAACGTCACGCAAGCAAAGCCCCCAGACGGACTCGCTATATGAGGGCGGCCCGCCTGGGGGCTTTGCGCCACATAGGGTGGGTCAAATTTAATCGCTGAAACCGGGTCAGTTTTGAACGCTCATTGACACCCCAGTCGCCTCGGTGTGCGATGCAATGACACAGCGATCTTCTTGATGCCTTATGTCTTTTGCGCCGCCAGTTCACGCTTTTTGGTCTGCTTTGGCCGAAATTTCACATTCTGCCAAAACCTTTATAATTCAGCATGTTAAGCGCCTATGGCAAAACTAATCCCGTTTCATGGCAATCAAAACTGGGGGTTTTGGCATAACTATGCCCGCAAAGACAAACTCTGCCTAAAGCATCAACCAGAACATTTGCTGTGTCCGCAGGATGAGCAGGTCAGGCAGCCTTCGGCCATGATCATTGTGTACTGGCCGCAGGATGGGCAGGCGGGGCCTTTGGGGGTGTCGAGGCCGACGACCTGGGCCTTGGGGTCCGATTTCAGGCCCATGCCCTCGCCTTCAAGAAAGCCGATGGCGATGAGGTGTTGTTCTATCACGCCGCCGATGGCCGCCAGGATGGAGGGAATGTATTTGCCCTTCACCCATGCGCCGCCGCGCGGGTCGAAGACGGCTTTCAATTCTTCGACGACGAAGGACACGTCGCCGCCGCGCCGGAACACGGCCGAGATCATGCGGGTCAGGGCCACGGTCCAGGCGAAATGCTCCATGTTCTTGGAATTGATGAAAACCTCGAACGGACGCCTGCGCCCGCCGACGATAAGATCGTTGATTGTCAGATAGATGGCGTGCTCGCTGTCGGGCCATTTCAGCTTGTAGGTGGCGCCTTCGAGTGTCTGGGGCCGGTCGAGCGGTTCGGACATGTAGATCACGTCGCCATGCGGTGTTTGCGGTTCGGCGTCGGTGGTGGCGAGGATCTCTGGCGCAGCTTCAGTTCCGACAATCTCACCAAGTGACACATTCAGAACTTTTGCCACTTTGGACAAACGTTCTAGCGTGGGATCTTTTCCGTCTTTGATAATCCCATGCAAATATCCGTGGCTCAAACCTGCTTCGAGCGATACCTGCCGCATCGTTGTTCCGCGCGCGTCAATGAGGTTGGTGATAATTTCACGGAAATCCTTTCTGATCGCAGGGCTCTCCTCCGACACGCTCAACACACTCCCCGTCACATCGTTCGGGCGGTAGGTGGTGCAGCCTTTGCAGCCGGACTCGAAAGCCTCCATATAGACGTCCTTGAACGCCTCGAACGAGATGTCCTCGGGGCAGTTGATCGTCTTGGAAATCGAACTGTCCACCCATTTCTGGGCTGCCGCCTGCATCTTGACGTGGTCCAGCGGTGCAAGCGTCTGGGCGTTGACGAAATAATCGGGCAGATCTGCATCGCCGAATTTGTCGCGCCACATCTGCACGGCGTAATCGACAACCTCTTCCTCGGTGCGCGAGCCGTCCTTTTGCAACACTTTGCGCGTATAGGCATAGGCAAAAACCGGTTCGATCCCCGAAGACACGTTGCCCGCGTAAAGCGAGATCGTTCCCGTGGGCGCGATCGAGGTCAGCAGCGCGTTGCGGATGCCGTGCTCGGCGATGGCGGCACGGACATCCTCGTCCATCTGCTGCATGGTGCCGGAGGCCAGGTATTTTTCGGCATCGAACAGCGGGAAAGCGCCCTTTTCCTTCGCCAGTTCGACGCTTGCCAGATAGGCCGCGCGGGCGATGGCATGCAGCCAGCGCTCTGTCTGCTGTGCCGCTGCGTCCGATCCGTAGCGAATGCCGCACATCAGCAGCGCGTCTGCCAGCCCGGTGACCCCCAGGCCGATGCGGCGCTTGTTCATCGCCTCCTGGCGCTGTTGCTCCAGCGGAAAGCGGCTGGCATCCACGGTGTTGTCCATCATCCGGATCGCCACGGCCACCAGTCTGGACAGCGCCGCCTCGTCGATCTGCGCGCCCGTCTCGAACGGGCGATCGACCAGACGGGCAAGGTTGACCGACCCAAGCAGGCAGGCCCCATATGGCGGAAGGGGCTGTTCGCCGCAGGGATTCGTGGCGGCTATGGTTTCCACATAGCTGAGGTTGTTGGCCTGATTGATCCGGTCGATGAAGATTACGCCGGGCTCTGCGTAGTCATAAGTTGCGCGCATGATCCGGTTCCACAGATCGCGCGCCTTGACGGTGTGATAGATCTTGCCGTCGAATTGCAGATCCCAACTGCCGTCGGATTTCACCGCGTCCATGAAGGCATCCGTGACCAGCACCGACAGGTTGAACATCCGCAGGCGCGCGCTGTCAGACTTGGCGCTGATGAAATCCTCAACATCGGGGTGGTCGCAGCGCATTGTCGCCATCATCGCGCCACGGCGTGACCCCGCCGACATGATCGTGCGGCACATCGCATCCCAGACATCCATGAACGACAGCGGACCAGACGCATCGGCGGCCACGCCTTTCACATCTGCCCCACGCGGCCGGATGGTCGAGAAATCATAGCCGATGCCACCGCCCTGCTGCATGGTCAGCGCGGCCTCTCTCAGCATCTCGAAGATGCCACCCATGCTGTCGGGCACGGTGCCCATCACGAAACAGTTGAACAGCGTCACCGCCCGCCCGGTGCCCGCCCCCGCCGTGATCCGGCCCGCTGGTAGAAACTGAAAATCCTCCAGCGCGCCATAGAACCGATCCTGCCACAGATCAGCGTCGTCCTCGACCGCGGCAAGCGCGCGGGCAATGCGACGCCAGCTATCCTCGACCGTCTGGTCGACAGGCGTTCCATCAGCCTCTTTCAGCCGGTACTTCATGTCCCAGATCTGTTCAGAGATCGGCACGGCGAAACGGGTCATGGCAAGTCCTATGGCAACTGGAAGAAGGCTTGTCAGATTAGGCCGCCGGGGTGCTGCGGTCAAGCAGACCGGTCGCTCCATCTTGCCACGAGGACGCGGCAAAAATGGACTCCTCCAAAGAAGAATACACGCTCTGAAAAGAAAGAAGTTTCAGCCTTTACAGTATATTTTTTATAGCATTCCCAATGCATTGACAAGAATCACGCAAACATGATTATTGACTCGCAGAGTGCCGTATGAGGGTGTTGTAGTTGTTGTGAGTGGTTGCGCATCCCGGTCGAAAGGCCAAGCGCCATGATCTTAGCGTTCATGTTCAGTATTGTTTCTGTTGCGTTTGTACGGTGCATCCTCGGTTCGGAACGCTTTGGGGAGTGCCAGAGTTTCTGAACCGGGGACATTGCCGCTGCCGCCTGGCAGGCTACAATGATCGCCATGACGACTCGTTTCACCAATCTCATCAAGCTCAGCGTCGGCAGCGAAAGCGTCGAATCCATGGCGGACTGGCAAACGTCGCGCCGTGCGCAGACGGCCGACGGGTTACCGCGGCACGTCACGCGGATGTGGCCAAAACGCAGCGAAGAGATCCTCAATGGCGGATCGCTGTATTGGGTCATCAAGGGGCTGGTGCAATGTCGGCAGCGCGTGTTGCGACTGGATGAGGTCATCGGCGAAGACGGCATCCGCCGCTGCGCCATCGTTCTGGACCCGGAAATCATCCGTGTTGCGCCCTCGCAAAAGCGCCCCTTTCAGGGCTGGCGCTATTTGCAGCCGGAAGATTCGCCCGCCGATCTGGGGGCGCGCCGCGCCTGCGAAGACAGTTTGCCGCCGGAACTGGCGGGCGCGCTGGCCGAGATTGGCGTGCTTTGAGAGCAGCGTTTTGCGCCATGCGCTGAACAGCCCATGCGGCGCATTCAACTAAAGGTCCCTTGCCTGTCCCTAAAGGCCAAGCTTGTCCAGCAACTGCTTCAATGCCGCGCGTTCCGCCACGGCCTTCTGCGCCTTGCGGCTGCGAAACAGCGTCGCCTGTGATCGCAGGATCGGCCCGTCTCCCAGGATCTTCAGGTGGTTCGCACGCAGCGTCTCGCCGGTCGAGGTAATATCGGCAATCGCCTCTGCCGTCAGGTTCTTAACCGTGCCTTCGGTGGCCCCCTGACTGTCGACAAGCTGGTAATCGGCCACGCCGCCTGCGCGCAGGTAGTCCCGCACGAGGCGGTGATATTTTGTTGCAATGCGCAGCCTGTGGCCATGTTCGGCCCGAAACGCCGAGGCCGCCGCATCAAGATCATCCAGACAATCGACATCCACCCAGCAACTCGGCACCGCGACAATCAGATCGGCAAACCCGAAACCAAGCGCGGCCATCTCTTCGACCTGCTGATCCCATTGCACCAGCTTCTCGCGGACAAGATCAGTACCGGTCACGCCAAGATGCAACCGCCCCGCCGCAAGTTCGCGCGGAATCTCTCCCGCCGAGAGCAGCACCAGCTGCACGCCTTCCACTCCGTCGACCTTGCCGGAATATTCGCGTTCCGACCCGGTGCGAGACAAGGTCA
The DNA here is from genome assembly GCF_048268605.1 of Primorskyibacter flagellatus. Lineage (NCBI taxonomy): Bacteria > Pseudomonadati > Pseudomonadota > Alphaproteobacteria > Rhodobacterales > Roseobacteraceae > Primorskyibacter > Primorskyibacter flagellatus. The sequence continues at coordinate 98,400 of NZ_JBLWVF010000013.1, read as the reverse complement.
CGCCGCGCTCGCCGAACCAGTCGAACGTCTTTTCCATCAACCGCCCCTTGGACGGCACACCCAGTTTGACGGTCATTGCCCGCCTCCCAGAATTTCGATCAATCCAGCCCGGATCACGCCCCCGACCGCCGGAATCTCGGCCCCGTTTCCCAGCCTACGGGTCAGCGCGTCATATCGCCCGCCGGTCGCTACCGGCGGCAGATCGGGACGTCCGGCAGCGTAAAAACCAAAGACGAACCCATCGTAATATTCCATCGAGGTACGGCCATAGCTGGCTTCGAAATCAAGGTGTTCGATGTCGATCCCGCGTTTGTCCAGCGCGTCGATCCGGCGCGCAAACCGGTCCAGCGCGCCCGAAATAGCGGGCAGGTCCACTGCAATGTCGCGCAACCGTTCCAGCGCAAATGGACAGGTTTCACGCACCGCCAAAACCGCGTCGAGCGCGGCGACCTGTGCCTCAGACAGCGGGCGATCCTGCGCATCCTCGCGCAGCGCCTCGATACGCGCCGAGATTTCCGCCGGGCTGCGCAGTCCGATCATCGGGCCGGCATCTGCTAACGCATCTTCGGCGCGGAGCAGCGCCGTACGCGACGCAGGCACGGGACTGCGCCCCGCGAACCGATCCAGAAGCGCCCGAAAGCGCCGGGGCCGCCAGATATGCCGCATCAGCGCGGCACGTCGCCGTGCACTGGTGTCCAGCCCATCGACAGCGGCCATCAGGATGCCAATATCGCCAGTCGCCGGGTGCAGCCCCAACGGCGCAAGCGCGGTGTGAAACAGCGCAAACACCTCTGCGTCGGCGGCGTCCGGGTCCACACGGTCGAACACCTCATAGCCGACCTGGATATATTCGTTCTCACGCTCGGGGTGATCCTCCTGACGGCGAAACACCTCCCCGGCGTAAGTATAGCGCGCGGGCTCCGCCCCGCCTGTCATGTGCATCTGCACCACCGGCACGGTGAAATCCGGCCGCAACATCTGCTCGCCGCGTGACGGGTCCTGCGTGACATAAGCCCGTCCGCGAATATCCTCGCCGTAAAGATCCAGCAGAACCTCGGCGGGTTGCAGAATGCCGCAATCCACACGCTGCGCGCCGGCCTGTTCGAAAAGCGCCAGCAGCCGCGCAGCTTCGGCGCGGGTCACAGAAGACGGGACGCTCATTGCTGCTCCAGGATCTCGCGGACCTTCGCCACCAGATCGCCGCGAGCGACCTCGTATTGCGAGGGGCGTTCCTTCCACTCTTCCAACGTCGCGTTCTCGGCCATCTGCTTGCCGAGGATCAGATCCTTGATCTGCACGATGCCCTGCGCCTTCTCGTCACCGCCCTCGATCACCGCGACAGGCGAGTTGCGCTTGTCCGCGTATTTCAACTGGTTGCCGAAATTCTTGGGATTGCCAAGGTAGACCTCTGCCCGGATACCGGCCGCCCGCAGTTCCGCCACCATCGCCTGATAATCCGCCATGCGGTCGCGGTCCATCACGGTCACGACGACCGGCCCGGACTCAACGCTTTGAATCCGGCCCTTTTCACGCAGCGCCGCCAGCAGCCGGTCCACCCCGATGGAAACGCCCGTCGCAGGCACTTCCTGCCCGGTAAAGCGCTTGACGAGGTCATCATAACGCCCGCCCCCCGCAACAGAGCCAAACTGCCGCTTGCGGCCCTTGTCGTCGAGGATTTCAAACGTCAACTCCGCTTCGAACACCGGCCCGGTGTAATAGCCAAGCCCGCGCACGACGGACGGGTCAATCACGATCCGGTCGGGGCCGTAGCCCTGGGCTGCCAGAAGATCGGCAATCTGCCGCAGTTCATCAACGCCTTCAGCACCTATCAAGGACTCCCCAATCGCCGCGCGCAATTTCGTCAGGGTCTCTGTCGCGTCTGCGCCCTTGGATGTCAGAAAGGCCAACACTGGTTCGGCCTGCTCAACGCTCAGACCGACTCCATCGATATAGGCACCAGAGGCATCCAGCCGCCCCTTGCCCAACAGCTCGCGCACGCCCGCCTCGCCCACCTTATCGAACTTGTCGATGGTCCGCAGAACAGCGTCACGCTGGCCATCATCGGAAAGCCCCATGCATTCCAGCACGCCGTTCAAAACCTTGCGGTTATTGACCCGCACGATGTAATCCCCGCGGGGTATGCCCACATCTTCCAGCACATCCGACAGCATCGCGCAAATCTCGGCATCCGCTGCTACCGAAGCCGCCCCGACCGTATCCGCATCGCACTGATAGAACTGACGATACCGTCCCGGTCCCGGCTTTTCATTCCGCCAGACCGGCCCCATCGCATAGCGACGGTAAGGCAGCGGCAGATCGTTGCGGTGCTGAGCATAGACGCGCGCAAGCGGTGCCGTCAGATCATAGCGCAGCGCGACCCAAGCGTCATCCTCGTCCTGCCAGGCAAACACGCCCTCGTTCGGGCGGTCCACATCGGGCAGGAACTTGCCCAACGCCTCGACGGTCTCTACCGCACTGCTTTCCAGCGCATCGAACCCGTAGCGATGATACACCCCGGCAATTTTCGACAGCATCGCGGCGCGGTCACTGACCTCTGCACCGAAATAGTCGCGGAACCCCTTGGGGGTCACCGCCTTGGGACGGGGTTGTTTCTTCACTTTCGCCATGGCGTGCATCCGGCTCCAACTCATGCGCCGCCCGTGTAGCCGCTCGTTCCGACAGGGGCAAGCAATGCGATACGTCCGGAGATTTGGCCACCGGGGGAGGTCGCAGCACGCGCCGGGGGCAGGATGCCCCAACTGCGTGTACGCAAATTGTAAACTGTGTGCGCGGCACGCGCACTCTGCGAGGTCACGCGCCGCCGATTGCACAAGCCGCAAGCCCGCGCTATGGCACGGACGAAAGGATCCCCCATGGCCACGGAAATCGAGACCCTTCAGGAAAAGCTCGCCCATATGATGCGCGCCCTCGACGATCTGTCTGAGGTCGTGGCCCGTCAGGATACGGAAATCGCCACGCTGACCCGGCGGGTCGAAATGCTGATGCAGCGCGAAGCCGGGCGCGAGGCCGAAGGCACCGGCGGTGTCGTGTTGGGGGATGAACGTCCGCCACATTACTGAGGCGGACATGATTGAGACGGACGAGGCTCAGCGGCCTTTCATTCCCTGCGCCAGCAGCTCTCCATCATGCAGAAGCAGTTCGGCCCAGCGGGGGTTGCTGGCGAAATTCTCGTAGATCGTGACGAAGACGGTGTTCTTCTCCATCCGCGCGATCCCTCTGCCACAAGGTTTGCCGCGCGCCGCACCACACACCCTGCGTTTGAGCGTCTCATACGCCTCGTCCGTGGCCGAGACGGGTTGAGATTCCGCGGGCAATCCATAGCGCAGCTGCTCGTGCATCGAAGGCGATCCGAACATCACCAGCGCCCCGGTGATCTGCCTTGCGCATTGGTCGCCAAACCCGGTCACATAAAAACTATGTGGCGCCGTCGATCCCGGCGCACTGTCATACAACGTGTATCCGCGGCCACGTTCCGGGTGGCGGGCGATGGCCTTTCCCAGTTTGCGGACGGACACGCCGCACAGCACGCCCACCTCGCCATATGGCAGGGTCTGTCCCTTACTCACTGTGCCGCTCTGGGTCGCCCCTTTGGCAGATCCGCCTTCGAAGAACCGCGAAAAGAAACCGCCTTCGGGCCGCGATTCCGCCGGGGCGGGCAGCGCTTCGACCATCGTGGCATCTTCGGCAATATCCACATCTTCCAGCCGCCCCACCTGTTCCAGTGGGTCGGCGCAAGCTGCGAGCGTCAGGGTCGCCGCGATCGCAAGAAACAGTCTTCTCAAAGCAACATCCATCCCGTTCAGAAATTCAAACATAGCGTAACGCCCCCGACCGGGTCCAGCGAACCGGCGGAGTTCCGCGGGTTCTGCCACCAGCAAGCGGTCCCACCCGACGACGAAGTCATTGGGCAGGACTTGCGCGGGACGCCGCCACGTCGTTCAGCCCCGCTACGGACTAAAGCTCCTCGACAGCCATCACGCCGCCCAGGCTTTTGATCGCGCCTTTGATCTCGGGCGTGATCGGAAACTGGCGCTCCAGATCAATCTCCACCTCGCCCGGCAGCCCTGCATCCATCAGACACAGCTGGATGGGTCCGCGCGCGGCACGTTCCATCTGGCCCGACGCGTTTTCCAGAACCTGCGCCACAGCCGCGATGGCGACAGCCTCCTCCACGAAGATCCGCAACCCCGCGCTGCCCGCGTCGATGACCATGTCGTCCATCTTCGCGGCTGACCTGATGGTTGGATCGAACTGCCCGTCATTGAACCGAGCCTCGAGCGTGACGATTACCTTGTCGGTGGATTCGAACACCTGCCGGGCGGCGTTCAGGTCCTTTTCCTCGCGTGCGAACATCGCGATGCCTGCCAGTTGGCCTGTCGGATCAGAAATATTCATCCGGAAATACCGTGACCCGCGCGAGGATTTCATCTCGCGAAACCCCGACACCATGACGCCCACCCTGACGACGGCCGCGCCGTCCTGCTCTGCCTTGGCCTGCGCATCGGCAATTGTCGAGACGCCCTTTCGCTTCAAAGCTGCTGCATAGTCATCCAGCGGATGCCCTGACAGGAAAAAGCCGATGGCCTTTTGCTCTTCCATCAAGCGTTCCGACGCGACCCAGTCGGCCACCGGGCTCAGCCGCGGTTCCGGCAAATCCTCGCCCGCCTCGCCAAACAGCGACACCTGAGCCGAGGCTTTCTGTTCATGGATCGCTGCCGAATAGGCAACCAGCGCATCAAGGCTGTCGAACACCTTACGCCGGTTGGGGTCGAGTTGATCAAATCCACCGGCCCGCGCCAGCATCTCCAGCGCCCGTTTCCCGACACGTTTCAGATCCACCCGCCGTGCAAAATCGAAGAGCGTCGAGAACGGCTTGCCCTGCCCGCCCCGGACTTGATCCGGGGCCTCTGCCGCGAGGTCCCGGGTCGAGCCCGGGACAGGTGCCGCCTCGCCACAGCGCGCGTTCACGATCATCTGCATCGCATCGCCGCCGACGTTCTTGAGCGCCCCCAGCGCGTAGACCAATTGCTGATCGACCACGTCAAAACCCGCTTGCGAGCGGTTCACGCAGGGAGGGACGATAGCAATATCCAGTCCGCGCCGGACCTCTTCGGCATAGACCGCCAACTTTTCCGTCAGATGGATATCGCAATTCATCACACCGGCCATGAATTCAACCGGATGGTTCGCTTTCAGCCAGCCGGTCTGATAGCTGACCACCGCATAGGCCGCTGCGTGGGATTTGTTGAAGCCGTAATTCGCGAATTTTTCCAGCAGGTCGAACACCTCGCTGGCCTTTTTCTTGTCGACGCCGTTCTTCGCCGCCCCCGCCTCGAATTTCGGGCGCTCGGCATCCATCGCCTCCTTGATCTTCTTGCCCATCGCACGGCGCAGCAGGTCGGCGCCGCCAAGGCTGTATCCCGCCATTTCCTGCGCGATCTGCATCACCTGTTCCTGGTACACGATGATGCCCTGCGTTTCCGCCAGGATGTGATCGATCGACGGATGGATGCTTTCGAGGTCTTTGCGGCCGTGCTTTACATCGCAATAGGTCGGGATATTCTCCATCGGGCCGGGACGGTAGAGCGCCACCAGCGCCACGATATCCTCGATACAGGTGGGTTTCATCTGCCGCAGCGCGGACATCATGCCGGAACTTTCCACCTGGAACACGGCGACGGTCCTGGCCGCAGCATAGAGCTTGTAGGTCTTTTCATCCTCCAGAGGAATGAGGTTCATCTGGTTTTCGGCACCGGGGGCGGGTTCATATAGCTGCGTCCCGTCGGCCGCCACATGCAAGGGGCGGCCCGATTTCTGGATCAGGTCGACGGCGTTCTGGATCACCGTCAGTGTTTTCAGCCCCAGAAAGTCGAATTTCACCAGTCCCGCCTGTTCGACCCATTTCATGTTGAATTGCGTGGCCGGCATGTCCGACCGGGGATCCTGATAGAGCGGCACAAGCTCGTCAATCGGGCGGTCGCCGATCACAACGCCGGCCGCGTGGGTCGAGGCGTTGCGCAATAATCCCTCGACCTGCTGACCGTAGTCCAGAAGCCGGGCAACGACCTCTTCATTGCGGGCCTCTTCACGCAGCCGCGGCTCGTCGGTCAGGGCCTGTGCGATCGAGACGGGTTTCACGCCCTCGACCGGGATCATCTTGGACAGGCGGTCCACCTGACCGTATGGCATCTGCAAGACGCGGCCGATATCGCGCACCGCCGCCTTGGACAGAAGCGCGCCGAAGGTGATGATCTGCCCCACCTTGTCGCGGCCGTATTTCTTTTGGACGTATTGGATGACTTCTTCACGCCGGTCCATGCAGAAATCGATGTCGAAGTCGGGCATGCTGACGCGTTCCGGGTTCAAGAACCGTTCGAACAGCAGCGAATATCGCAAGGGATCAAGGTCCGTCACGGTAAGCGCATAGGCAACAAGCGAGCCCGCACCGGAGCCACGCCCCGGACCCACCGGAATATCGTGATCCTTACCCCATTTGATAAAGTCGGCAACGATGAGGAAATAGCCCGGAAAGCCCATGCCCTCGATGATATCAAGTTCGAAATCCAGACGTTTCTGATACTCCTCAACCGAGGCGGCATGCGGGATCACCGCCAGCCGTGCCTGCAACCCGGCATTGGCCTGACGGCGCAGTTCCTCGACCTCGTCATCGGCAAATTTCGGCAGGATCGGGTCGCGCCTGTAAGCCATGAAGGCGCAGCGTTTGGCGATCTCGACGGTGTTTTCAATTGCCTCGGGAAGATCCGCGAACAGCGTCACCATTTCTTGCTGCGATTTGAAACAATGCTGCGCGGTCAGGCGGCGGCGCGGTGCCTGCTGATCGACGTAAGAGCCTTCGGCGATACAGATCAGCGCGTCATGCGCCTCGTACATTTCGGGTTTGGGGAAATGCACGTCATTGGTGGCAACCAGCGGGATATTCATCGCATAGGCCATCTCGACATGGCCGCGTTCGGTCAGGCGCTCTTTTTCGGGCAGACCGCCTTCGCCGGGATGGCGCTGCAGCTCCACATACAGCCCGTCGGTAAAGATCTTGTGCAGCCGTTGCATCAGCTCTTGCGCCGCGGGGCGATGTCCCTGTTGCAGAAGCAGGCCCACCGGCCCATCCGGTCCGCCTGTCAGGCAGATCAGCCCTTCGGCATGGCGGCCCAGGTCCTCCAGCGTGACATGCGGCAACGAGCCGTCGCCGCGCAGGTACAGGCAACTGTTGAGCTTCATCAGGTTTTCGTAGCCACGTTCGTTCTGCGCCAGCAGAACCAGAGGCGCCGGGTCTCGCATCCGCTCGCCCGGCGCGGGTGTCGCGAATTGCAGATCGACCTGACAGCCAATGATGGGCTGGATGCCTGCCCCACTGGCCGTGACCGAAAATTCAAGCGCCGCGAAAAGGTTGTTTCGGTCCGTCACCGCGACGGCGGGCATGCCTGCCGCTTTGCACAGCTCCGGCAGTTTTTTTAGCCGAACCGCGCCCTCCAGAAGCGAGTATTCGGTATGGACGCGAAGGTGGATGAATCGGGGATCATTGCTCATGGGGGCACGATATGGGGCGGCGCGCGTGGCGGAAACCCCAAATCCCAGACCCGCTGTCATTGTGATAAAGCCAAGCGCCAGGTTTTCCGCTTCGTTAAGCTAACTGAATCCTATGCAATTTCTGCATAGGATTGCGGCCAAGACTTGATCTTTGTAATGACTCCTCTCCAAACACCTCTGCATTTTCTGAACGGCGACCTGATACAAACATGGTAGTTGTCCGGCTTCTCCGCAGTTGTCGCCACTTTTTCCTTGCCAAGCCGATTTCCTCCTGACTAGCCTGTATAATGAAACAATCAGGCCCACGCACCTTCTACGCCGCATCGAGGGCGCGCTTCATGGGGGCATCAGGGTAAGGCGGCAGGTTTTCAAAATGAACATCACGTTTCTTCTGAACGGAGAGACCGTGTCCGCCCCGGCGGTGCCCGCGACGGCCACATTCCTGGATTGGCTGCGCGAGAGCCAGCATCTCACCGGCACAAAGGAAGGCTGCAACGAAGGCGATTGCGGTGCCTGCACCGTCATGGTCACGGATGACCGGGGCACGCATGCGCTCAATGCCTGCATCCTTCTTTTGCCGCAATTGCATGGCAAGGCTGTGCGCACGGTCGAAGGGCTGGCCACGGATGACGTGCTGCACCCGGTGCAACAATCGATGGTCGACCATCACGGCAGCCAGTGCGGCTTCTGTACGCCGGGCTTTGTGGTCGCAATGGCAACCAGCCATGCCAATGAAGAGACCGATCACGCAACCGCGCTTGCAGGCAACCTGTGTCGCTGCACCGGCTATGCCCCCATCCTGCGCGCCGCAAAAGCGGCCGAGGCTCAGGCAAAACCCGCATGGCTCAAGACAGATCGGGACTACGCGCTGGCCGATACTGGGTCCGACACATCCTCCCCCGCGCCGGAGGGCGATCAGCCCGACGCGAGCGCGGAGGCGGCCGCGGCTCTGCCGGGGTCCTCCGACGCGCTCGCCGCCCTTTTGCTGGAACATCCCGAAACAACGCTGATCGCTGGTGCCACGGATGTCGGTCTCTGGGTCACGAAACAGCTGCGCGAACTGCCGCGCACGGCCTTCCTGCATCTTTGCCGCGATCTGCAAGACATCGACATCACCGATGACACCATCCGCATCGGCGCCGCCGTCACCATGGACCGCGTTCTGACGTTAATGGAGGACCACCACCCCTCCTATGCCGCGATGATCCGCCGCTACGGCTCTGCCCAGGTCCGGGCGGCAGCGACCATCGGCGGCAATATCGCCAATGGCTCGCCGATCGGGGACAATCCACCCGCGCTGATTGCCCTCGGCGCAACCCTGCATCTTCGCCGGGGCGACACGCGCCGCGACCTGCCCATCGAGGCGTTCTTTCTCGATTACGGCAAACAGGACCGCGCCGAGTCCGAATTTGTCGAGGCCGTCAGCATTCCGCGCCAACCCGACCGGCTCAAATGCTACAAACTGTCGAAACGGTTCGATCAGGACATCTCGGCTGTATGTGGCTGTTTCAGCCTCACCATAGAGGACCAGACCGTCACCGACGCGCGTATTGCTTTCGGGGGCATGGCCGGCACTCCGAAACGGGCCGCTGCGCTGGAAACCGCCCTTATCGGACAACCTTGGACCCGCGAGGCGGTTGTCGACGCAATGCCGGAACTGGACAATGATTTCGAACCGATGTCCGACATGCGCGCCAGCGCCGCCTACAGGCTGGATGCCGCGCGCAACATGATCCTGCGATATTTTCTGGAGGATGCATCCGGCCTTTGCACAATCGCGGAGGTAAAGCCATGAGTGTGACCAAACCCCTGCCCCACGACTCCGCCGCGCTGCATGTTCAGGGCACGGCGCGCTATATCGACGATATTCCCAGCCCGGCCGGGACGCTGCACCTTGCCTTTGGCCTGTCGGAGATTGCCTCTGGTCGCATCACCACAATTGATCTTGACGCGGTGCGCAGCGCTTCCGGCGTGGTCGCGGTACTTGAGGCGGACGACCTGCCCTTTGACAACGATGTCTCGCCGTCGATCCATGACGAGCCGCTGCTCTCCGGTAAATCGGTGCACTACGTTGGCCAGCCGATCTTTATGGTCGTGGCCGCCAGCCATCTTGCGGCCCGCAAGGCTGTACGCATGGCGCAAATCGACTATCAGGAGCGCGACGCCATCCTGACCATAGAAGAGGCATTGGACGCCGATGCGCGATTCGAGGACGGCCCGAGGATCTGGGAAAAGGGCGATGCCGAAGAGGCGATTGATACCGCCCCGCGCCGCGTCGAAGGCCGGATCGAGATGGGCGGACAAGAGCATTTCTACCTCGAAGGTCAGGCCGCCATGGCCTGGCCACAGGAAAACGGCGACATGCTGGTGATGAGTTCCACGCAGCATCCGACCGAAATCCAGCACAAGGTGGCCGAGGCCATCGGGCAGCCGATGCATGCCGTGCGGGTTGAAACCCGCCGCATGGGCGGTGGTTTTGGTGGCAAGGAAAGCCAGGGCAACGCGCTCGCCGTTGCCTGCGCCGTGGCCGCGCGCCTGACCGGCAAGCCCTGCAAGATGCGCTATGACCGCGATGACGACATGACCATCACCGGCAAGCGGCACGATTTTCGCATCGATTATCGCGCGGGCTTTGACGATGACGGCGTGCTGACCGGCGTGGAGTTTCTGCAATACACCCGCTGTGGCTGGGCACAGGACTTGTCCCTGCCGGTGGCGGACCGGGCCATGCTGCATGCCGACAACGCCTATAATCTGCCCGCCGCCCGGATCGAAAGCCACCGTTTGCGCACCAATACCCAATCCGCCACCGCCTTTCGCGGTTTTGGCGGGCCGCAAGGCATGGTGGGGATAGAGCGTGTCATGGATCACGTCGCGCATGTGCTGGGGCTTGATCCGGCGCAGGTTCGTCAACGGAATTACTATGCGGCCAATCTGGGCGCAGGAGACCCTGCCCCGACGGAGCCAGAGACACGTCCACCTGAAAGCGTCCCCGAACCAGAAAATGCAGATGTGGATATCACCTCACGCGGGGCTGTCGGGGCAATCGCACAAAACGGCGTGGCCCCCGATCCGGGGGGGCATCAGACCACCCCATATGGCCAACCGGTCGAGGATTTCATTCTGCATGAAATGACCGATGCGCTGCTGGAAAGCGCGGACTATGCCGGGCGGCGGGCGCGTGTGGCGGAATGGAACGCGCAGAATGACGTGCTCAAGCGCGGCATCGCGATGACGCCGGTGAAGTTCGGGATTTCCTTCACGCTCACGCATCTCAATCAAGCGGGCGCGTTGGTGCATGCCTATCAGGACGGCTCTGTTCATCTGAACCATGGCGGCACAGAGATGGGCCAGGGGCTGTTCCAGAAGGTGGCGCAGGTCGCCGCCGCACGATTTGGCATCCCGCTGGAAGCGGTGAAGATCACCGCGACCGATACCGGCAAAGTGCCCAATACCTCGGCCACTGCAGCCTCGTCCGGGTCTGATCTGAACGGCATGGCGGTCAAGGCCGCCTGTGACGAGATTACCGGGCGCATCGCGACCCATCTGGGCGGTTTGCATCAGGTGCCCGCCGAAAAGGTGCGTTTTGCCGATGGGCGCGTGTTCGTTGCAGAGGAATCCTATGCCTTCGAAGACGCCGTCATGCTGTCCTATGAGGCACGGATCAGCCTGTCCGCCACGGGGTTCTACAAGACGCCGAAGGTGCAGTGGGACCGGATCAAAGGTCAGGGGCGCCCGTTCTTTTACTTTGCCTATGGGGTGGCGGTCAGCGAGGTGGTGATCGACACTTTCACTGGCGAATACCGCATCCTGCGCGCCGATATTTTGCACGATTGCGGTGCCTCGCTGAACCCGGCCATCGACATCGGCCAGATCGAGGGCGGCTATGTGCAGGGCGCAGGATGGCTGACCACGGAAGAGCTGGTCTGGGATGACAAGGGCCGACTGCGCACCCATGCGCCATCGACCTACAAGATCCCGGCAGCGGGCGATTTGCCCGAGGTTTTCAACGTAGCACTTTGGGACGGCGACAACCGCGAGGACACGATCTACCGCTCCAAGGCCGTGGGCGAGCCCCCCTTGATGCTGGGAATTTCCGCCTTGATGGCGCTTTCAGACGCGGTGGCAGCCTGCGGAACGGCCTATCCGGCGCTGGACGCACCAGCAACACCCGAACGGGTGCTTGCGGCGGTGCAAAGGGTCCGTGATGGCGTTTGACCTGCACGGATTGCGAAACGCGGTAACGTCGCATGGCAGCGTCGCGCGGGTGGTCGTGGCCGATACTGCCGGATCGACGCCCCGCGAACAGGGCGCGGCGATGCTTGTCTGGACTGATGGGCAATCCGGGACCATCGGCGGCGGAGAGTTGGAATACCGCGCCGCAAAAGAAGCCCGCGCGATGCTGGAAACGGGCGGCGACAGTGAAGTGCGTCACGCGCTCGGCCCATCGCTTGGACAATGCTGCGGCGGCGCAACCGTTCTGCGGACCGAGATTTACGATATGGCCCGCGTGGACACGCTTAGCGACGATGTCATTGCACGCGGTCCCGGCGAGATGCCCCTCTCGGTCCGACACCTGCTGGCAGCGGCGCGCGGACAGGGACGCCAACCAGAGGTGCAACGCCTTGACGGTTGGCTGATCGAGCCGGTTGTCCGGCCACAAACCCGGCTGTGGATCTGGGGCGCAGGCCATGTTGGCCGCGCGCTGACGCAGGTTCTGGCCCCTCTGCCCGGCATGGCGATCACCTGGGTGGACACAGGACCGGAACGCTTTCCCGATAACGTGCCCGCCAGTGTCGAAATATTGCCCGCCGCAAAACCTGAACTGCTGGTGCCCCACGCCCCGAAAGACGCCCATCATCTGATTCTGACCTTCTCGCACGCGCTGGACCTGGAACTATGCCACCGCCTGCTTGGCCACGGATTCGCCAGCGCGGGGCTGATCGGCTCTGCCACGAAATGGGCGCGGTTTCGCAGCCGTCTGGCGGCATTGGGCCATGCAAAAGCCTCAATTTCGCGCATAGATTGCCCGATTGGCGACACGACGTTGGGGAAACATCCGCAGGCGATTGCGGTCGGCGTCGCAGCGGCCATACTGACGCGCGACACAGCAACAGCGTGCCGCAGCGACGTAAAGGACAATTGTGCATGAATGACGTGCTTCTCGGGCTAGAAGGTCTGACAAAGGCCTATCCCGGCGTGGTGGCCAATGACGATGTGTCCTTCGACATCCGCGAAGGCGAAATCCATGCGCTGCTGGGTGAAAACGGCGCGGGCAAGTCGACGCTGGTCAAGATGATCTACGGGCTGGTCAAACCCGACAGCGGCACGATGACGCTGCGCGGCGCGGCGTTTGAACCGGCAGAGCCGCGCGCCGCGCGGGCCGCAGGCGTGGCGATGGTCTTTCAGCATTTTTCGCTGTTCGATGCGCTCAGCGTTGCCGAAAACGTGGCGCTAGGTATGGAAAACCCGCCAAAACCGCGTGATCTGGCACGGCAGATCCGCGAGGTTTCGGAAACCTACGGCTTGCCGCTGGACCCCGGACGCACCGTCGGAACCCTGTCCGCCGGAGAACGCCAGCGGGTCGAGATCATTCGCTGCCTGCTACAGGATCCCAAACTGCTGATCATGGACGAGCCGACCTCTGTCCTGACGCCGCAAGAGGTGGAGATCCTGTTCGAAACCCTCCGAAAACTGGCATCCGAGGGCACGGCAATCCTGTATATCAGCCACAAGCTGGAAGAGATCCGCAGCCTGTGCGACCACGCCACCATCCTGCGGCTCGGCAAAAAGGTGGCGACCTGCACCCCGGCCGAGGCTTCGGCGCGTGAATTGGCCGAAATGATGGTGGGTGCCAGTTTCGAGACGCCGCAAAAAGCCGAAAGGCCATTGGGCGAGGTGATGCTGGATGTGCGCCGTCTGTCCCTGCCCGCCCCCGGTGCCTTTGGCACGCCGCTGCGCGAAATAAGCTTTCAGGTCCGCGCGGGCGAGGTTCTGGGCCTTGGCGGGGTGGCGGGCAACGGTCAGGATGAATTGCTGGCGGCCCTGTCGGGTGAACGCACCACCGGGGCCGATGTCATCCGGCTGCGCGATCAACCGATTGGCAATATGGGACCGACGGAACGCCGCGCGCTTGGCGTGCTCAGCGGCCCCGAGGAACGGCTGGGCCACGCCGCCGCCCCGGATATGAGCCTGATCGAGAACGCCGTTCTGACCGGCGCGGGCCGCATGGGGCTGCTGTCTGGCGGCTTTATCAACTGGCCGAAGTCCAAGGGTTTTGCCGAAGACGTCATTCGCACCTTCGACGTCCGCACCCCCGGATCGGGCACAGCGGCGCGGGCACTATCGGGCGGCAATTTGCAGAAGTTCGTCATTGGCCGCGAGGTCCTGCAATCGCCTGAGGTGCTGATCGTGAACCAACCCACATGGGGCGTCGATGCCGCCGCCGCTGCGGCCATCCGGCAGGCGCTTTTGAACCTTGCCGCCAACGGGGCCGCACTGGTGGTCATCAGCCAGGATCTTGACGAGCTGATGGAGGTCAGCGACCGCTTTGGCGCGCTTAACGAAGGTCGCCTGTCGGACTTGCGCCCGGTTGACGGGCTGACGGTGGAAGAGATCGGGCTTATGATGGGCGGCGCACATGACATGGAGGTTGCCCATGTCGACGCGTAACCCCCCAGAACTCAGCATGAGGGAGTCCACGGGAATGCGCAAAGGCCAAAGATGCTGAGGCTGGAAAAGCGACCACAGCCATCACAGCTTTGGATGGTGCTGTCGCCAATCATTGCCGTGTTCCTGACGATGATCGTCGGCGGCATGATGTTTGCGATCCTGGGAAAACCACCATTCGAGGCGATCAAGGTGATCTTCTGGGATCCCCTGTTCAACGACCAGTTCGCGGCCTATTCGCGGCCGCAATTGCTGGTCAAGGCGGGTCCGCTGATCCTGATCGCCATCGGCCTGTCGATCGGCTTCAAGGCGGGGATCTGGAATATCGGTGCCGAGGGCCAATACATCATGGGCGCGATCTGTGGCGCGGGGGCGGGGTTGGCCTTCTACCCATCTGAAAGCTTTCTGATTTTCCCGGCCATGGTGCTGGCCGGTGGGCTTGGCGGCTGGGCCTGGGCGATGGTCCCGGCGGTGCTGAAAACCCGTTTTGGCACCAATGAAATCCTTGTCTCGTTGATGCTGACCTATGTGGCGCAAAGCATTCTGATCTCGGTCTCGTCGGGCCTGCTGCGGAACCCCGAGGGCATGGGTTTTCCCGGCTCGCGCAATTTCAAGCAATGGGACGCGGCCTTCAATGCCGAGCTGATTGCCAATACCGGCCTGCATTGGGGCGTCGTCACGGCGCTGATCGCCGTGATCGGGGCCTATCTGCTGATGAGCCGCCATATCATGGGCTTCAAAATCCGCCTGACCGGCGAGGCCCCGCGCGCCGCGCGTTTTTCGGGCGTCAAGCCGGCGCGGGTGGTGTTCTTCTGCCTTGGCATCGCCGGACTGCTGGCAGGTGCGGCGGGCCTGTTCGAGGTCACCGGCCCTGCCGGACAGCTTACCGGATCATTCAACGCAGGCTACGGGTTTACCGCGATCATCGTCGCCTTTCTGGGGCGTCTGCACCCCGTGGGCATCCTGCTGGCCGGGTTGTTGATGGCGCTGACCTATATCGGCGGGGAGTTGGCACAGTTGATGCTGAACCTGCCCGGCGCGGCGATCCAGCTGTTTCAGGGCATGATGCTGTTTTTCCTGCTCGCGGCGGATGTGTTCACCAACTTCCGGCTACGCTTTGGCAAGAAAGGTGTTGCCTGATGGATCTGTCCTCTATCAATCCGGTCCTGCTGATCGCCTCTATCATGGTGTCGGCGACACCGATCCTGCTGGCCGCCATCGGCGAATTGGTGGTCGAGAAATCCGGCGTTCTGAATCTGGGCGTCGAAGGGATGATGATCACCGGTGCTGTCGTGGGCTTTGCCGTTGCCGTCAGCAATACGTCACCGGGATTGGGGTTTGTCGGGGCGGCCCTGGCGGGCGCGCTGCTCAGCTTGCCGTTCGCGCTGCTCACGCAGTATTTGATGTCAAATCAGGTCGCCACCGGGCTGGGTCTGATGATGGTGGGGCTGGGCCTGTCCAGCCTGATCGGCAAGCCCTATGAGGGGATGAAGGCCCCCCCCTTCCCGAAGGTTGAGATCCCACTTCTGTCGGACCTGCCGATCTTTGGCAGAATGCTGTTTTCGCATGACATCATGGTCTATTTCAGCGTGGCCCTCGTGGTCGCAGTCTGGGCGTTTCTGAAATACACCCGCGCCGGTCTGATCCTGCGCGCGGTGGGCGAGGCGCATGACAGCGCCCATGCGCTTGGCTACAAGGTCCGGCATATCCGCATTCTGGCCATCCTGTTCGGCGGTGCCTGTGCCGGGCTTGGCGGCGCATACTTGTCACTGGTGCGCGTGCCGCAATGGACCGAAGGCATGACCGCAGGCGCGGGTTGGATCGCGCTTGCCATCGTGGTCTTTGCCTCCTGGCGTCCGGGTCGTGTCGCGGTGGGTGCTTACCTGTTTGGCGGCGTCAGTGTCCTGCAACTCAACCTGCAAGCCGCCGGCGCGGACGTGCCTGTCGCGCTCTTGTCGGCATCGCCCTATCTGATTACCATCCTTGTGCTGGTGATCATCTCGGCCCGGGGCGCGCATGCAGCGCCTGCCTCCCTTGGCCGTCCTTTCCATGCCTCTCACTAGAGGTCGCATTTACCACCAACGGGGAAACCTTACATGAACAGAAGAACTCTACTGACCTCAGCCGCGCTTGCGCTGGCCCTTGCTACGACCGCATTCGCGCAGGACGAAGAGATCACCGCCGGTTTTATCTATATCGGCCCTCCGGGTGACGGCGGCTGGACTTACGAGCACGATCAGGCCCGCCAGAAGATGGAGGCGCATTTCGACGGCAAGGTGAAAACCATCTACCAGGAAAACGTGCCGGAATCCGCGGATGCGGAACGGGCAATCACCCAGATGGCACTGACCGGGGCGGACATCATCTTTACCACCTCTTTCGGCTACATGGACCCGACGATCGCGGTGGCCGAGAAATTCCCGGATGTGAAGTTCGAACATGCCACCGGGTATAAGCGCGCTGACAACGTGTCGACCTACTCGGCGCGCTTTTATGAAGGCCGCGCGGTTCAAGGCCATATTGCGGGCAAGATGACCAAGACCAACAAGATCGGCTACATCGCCTCCGTGCCGATCCCCGAGGTTATTCGCGGCATCAACTCTGCCTATATCCACGCCAAGAAAGTGAACCCGGATGTCGAGTTTTCGGTGATCTGGCTTTACACATGGTTCGACCCGGCAAAAGAGGCGGACGCCGCCCGCGCGCTGATTGAAAACGGGGCTGACGTGGTGCTGCAACACACCGACTCCACCGCGCCGCAAGCCGCCGCGCAGGAGGCAGGCAATGTCATCACCTTCGGGCAGGCATCCGACATGGCCGAATATAAGCCCCTGCCGCGCGTCTCATCGATCATCGACGATTGGGCCCCCTATTATATCGCCCGCGTACAGGCCGTGCTGGACGGAACGTGGGAATCCACCGACACATGGGACGGTATCGGCGCGGGCATGGTCGGCATCGGCGAAATCACTGACGCGGTTCCGGCAGATGTGAAAGCCGAAGCACTGGCCCTGAAAGAGTCTCTGGCTTCGGGCGATTACCATGCGTTCACCGGACCGCTGAAAAAGCAGGATGGCAGCGATTGGCTGGCAGAGGGCGAAGTGGCCGATGATGGCACGCTGGCGGGCATGGATTTCTATGTTGAAGGTCTGACCGCAGAAATCCCGAACTAAGCCACCCTTCGCAA
Source organism: Primorskyibacter flagellatus (assembly GCF_048268605.1). Classification (NCBI taxonomy): domain Bacteria; kingdom Pseudomonadati; phylum Pseudomonadota; class Alphaproteobacteria; order Rhodobacterales; family Roseobacteraceae; genus Primorskyibacter; species Primorskyibacter flagellatus. Next base: position 80,978 of record NZ_JBLWVF010000013.1, on the reverse strand, counting down.
TACGCAGTATTCAGGCGTCCTGACCTGCCGGTTGGGGCGCCTGCTTACGTCTGGGCGTTCTGCTAACGGCTTTGGAACAATGCGCGGCCTGATCCATCTTAGATCGGGTCTTTTCTTTGCCTCCGCGCCGTGCCACCGTCCCCCTATGACCCAGCATATCACAAGCCCCGATGGCACCCATGGTCCGCAATTCGCCTTTGGCGCAATGCAATGGGGCGGTCGCGCGGACGAAACGCAATCGCGTGCCATGTATGAGGCCTGCCGCGAGGCCGGGATCGTGCATTTCGACACCGCCCATGTCTACACAGACGGCCGGTCCGAAGAGCTGTTGGGCAAATTTTCCGGACCGGATCGCGACCGGCTGATCATCGCGACCAAGGCCAATTTTCCGGGCGGCGGCACGCGGGACAACATCCTGAACAGCTTCGACACCAGCAGGAAACGGCTGGGCATGGATATGGTCGACATCTATTACATGCATCGCTGGGATAACGACACGCCGTTGGAGGAAACCTTCGACGCGCTTGCGCAACTGAAACAACGCGGCGCGATCCGCTATATCGGCGTGTCCAATTACGCCGCTTGGCAGGTGATGAAAGCGCAATCTGTCGCCGCGGGGTTTGGCCTGCGCATCGACGTGCTGCAACCGATGTATAATCTGGTCAAGCGTCAGGCCGAGGTTGAACTCCTGCCGATGTGCTCCTCCGAAGGCATTCTTGCGGCCACCTATTCGCCGCTTGGCGGTGGGTTGCTGACGGGCAAATACGCGCGCGGCGACAGTGGGCGACTTGACAGCGATGCGCGCTATACCAAGCGTTACGGCCCCGCCGCGATGCACGAGGCGGCGTCCGGACTGGCTGAACTGGCGGAAGAGCTGCGCACGGACCCGGCCACGCTGGCGGCGGCCTGGGTGGCACATCACCCGTCCCGCCCGGTTCCGCTATTATCGGCACGGACGCCGGAACAGTTGGCCGCCTCGCTGGACGCCATGCAGCTACAGATGGACGACGCGCTTTATACCCGGATCTCGGCGCTTTATCCTGCACCGCCCCCCGCCACTGACCGGTTGGAGGAAGCGTGACTGACTTTCTGATTATCGGCGGCGGCATTGCCGGGGTGTCTGCTGCGGCGCGTCTGTCCGAATTGGGCAGCGTCACCCTGTTAGAGGCCGAGGATGCGTTGAGCTATCACGCCAGCGGACGTTCGGCGGCGGCCTTTCTGGAAAACTATGGCAACGACGTGGTGCGCGCCCTCAATCGGGCCAGTGCCGACCATCTGCACAATGCAAACGGTGGCGTTCTGTCGCCGCGTGGACAGTTGCTGGTCGGAGGGCCGGATGAGGCCGACAGTTTTTCTGCACAGGCGCTGGATTTCGGGCTGACCGAAATCTCGGCCACAGATGCCCGCGCCAGGGTGCCAATCCTGAACCCGGCAACCGTCACACGCGCTGCCTGGCGTCCGGATGTCTTTGACCTCGACACCGATCTGCTGTTGCAGAATTTCCTGCGCGAAGCACGCGGCAATGGTGCCGAGGTTGTAACCCGCGCCCGTATCTCCGCGATCCGTCGCAAGGATGGCCGCTGGTGCGTGTCTGACGGCACGCGCGACTGGGAGGGCACGCATCTGGTCAACGCGGCAGGTGCCTGGGCCGATCAGATCGCCGCTCTGGCCGGGATCGCACCCCTGGGCATCCAGCCCTACCGGCGGTCGATGGCGCGGCTGCCTGCACCGGCGGGCCACGATGTCAGGGATTGGCCCTTTTTCGCCGCCGTCGACGACCGCTGGTACGCCAAACCCGATGCGGGCGCCTTGCTGGTCTCGCCATCCGAGGCGGACCCGATGGACCCGCATGACGCATGGGCCGACGATATGGTGCTGGCCGAAGGGCTTGCCCGCTACGAGGAAATGGTGACAGAGCCCGTCACCCGCATCCTGTCCAGCTGGGCCGGGCTGCGCAGCTTTGCGCCCGACCACGCGCTTGTTGTCGGTGCCGATCCGGCGGCGCCCACGTTCATCTGGGTCGCCGGTCAGGGGGGCTACGGCTTTCAGACCTGTGCCGCCGTTGCCGATCTTGTGGCGCATCTGTTGAACGGAACCCCGCCTTTGCTGGACGCGGCCACCGTGGCGGCCCTGTCGCCCGCCCGGTTCCACTGACACCTTGCCGCACCAACGCGCGTTTCTTTCAGGCGGCACATCTTCGCTGCGAGAGCCATGGCGCGTGTGATGCCCGATCAGATCATCGCGGTCTCTGCGACATCCGACTATGCGGGTCGTTCAGGCCGGTTCTCGCGAAGGTTACCGGGCCGCCTGTCGGGCATCGCAAAGCCAAGGCTGACAAGCGACGCGCGCCGGACTACATGCCAAGGATGACATCGCTTCCTGTCCCTCTTCAGCGCTGGTTCGACACGCGCGGCTGGCAGATCCACCCGCACCAGCAGGCAATGCTGGACCGGGCCGCCGCCCCGGCGCTGCTGTTGATCGCGCCCACCGGTGGCGGCAAGACGCTGGCTGGGTTCCTGCCAACGCTGACAGAGCTCGGCGCCGACCCCGCGCCGGGTCTGCACACGCTTTACGTCAGCCCGCTCAAGGCGCTTGCGGCCGATATCCGGCGCAACCTGCGCACCCCGGTGGACGAGGCCGGCATGGCCATCCGCATCGAGGACCGCACCGGCGACACCACCGCCACGCAAAAGAAACGCCAGCGTGCCGATCCGCCGCATATCCTGCTGACCACGCCCGAAAGCCTTGCGCTGCTGACCTCTTACGAGGACGCGCCGCGCATGTTCGCCGGGCTGCAACGCGTCATCGTGGACGAAATTCACGCACTGGCCGAAAGCAAACGCGGCGATCAACTTATGCTGGCGCTGGCCCGGTTGCAGACGCTTTGCCCGGATATGCGCCGCGTCGGTCTGTCCGCGACGGTCGAAGACCCGCAAGCCATTGCCCGGCTTCTGGCGCGCCATCCCGACCCCTGCGAGATCATCCTCGCCGATCCCGGCCCCGATCCGGACATCGCGATGCTGACCACCGACGCGGCCCCTCCATGGTCCGGCGGCGGGGCTGCCTATGCCATACCCGCCGTTCTGGAACAGGTCCGCCAGCACAGGACCACGCTGATCTTTCACAACACCCGCGCGCAGGCCGAGATATTCTTTCACAACTTGTGGCTTGCGAATGACGAGGGCCTGCCGATCGGCATTCACCACGGTTCTCTCGACCGCACCCAACGCGAACGCGTCGAGGCCGCGATGGTGCGCGGCGACCTGCGCGCCATCGTCTGCACCGGATCACTAGACCTGGGCATCGACTGGGGCGATGTGGATCTGGTCATTCAGGTCGGTGCGCCGAAAAACGTGAAACGGCTGGTGCAGCGCATCGGTCGCGCCAATCATCGCTACAACGCGCCGTCAAAGGCGCTGCTTGTGCCCGCCAACCGGTTCGAGGTCGTGGAATGCGTGGCCGCCCTTGAGGCCGCGAAGGAACATGATCTGGACGGCGAGACCCGAGGCCCCGGCCCCCGCGACGTCCTGTGCCAGCATATCCTGATCGCGGCCTGTTCTGGGCCGATCAATGCGGATGCGCTCTATGCTGAAATGACCAGCGCCGGGGCCTATGCGACGCTGACCCGAGCCGCGTTTGACGACTGCCTCGATTTCTGCGCCACCGGTGGCTATGCCTTGCGCGCCTATGACAAGTGGCAACGCTTGATGCAGCGCGCCGATGGTCTGTGGCAATTGCGCGACCCGCGCAGCGCGCAGCGGATCCGCATGAATATCGGCACGATACAGGATACAGACACGCTCAAGGTGCGGTTTCGCGGTCGTGGCGGCAAACCGCTGGGCGAAATCGAGGAAGGCTTCGCCGCCTCGCTCAGCCAGGGCGACACGTTCCTGATCGGCGGCAAGATCGTGCGCTATGAAGGCCTGCGGGACATGACCGTAGAGGTCACGCGCGATCCCGGCCGCAAGCCCAAGATCGCCACTTTCATGGGTACGAAATTCGCCACCTCCACGCAGTTGAGCCAGCGCATTCTGCGAATGTTTCAACAGGACAGCTGGCCGGACCTGCCCGATCACACCGCCGCGTGGTTAAGCCTGCAACGCGAGGTCAGCCGCCTGCCGCAACCCGGCCGGTTGCTGATCGAAAGCTTCCCCCATGATGGGCGCGAACATCTGTGCGTCTACGGCTTTGCCGGGCGCAACGCGCAGCAGACCCTGGGCCTGTTGCTGACGAAACGGATGGAGGAGATGGGTCTGGCACCGCTTGGCTTTGTCGCGACCGATTACGCGACGCTGATCTGGGGGCTGGACGCCGTTCTGGACCCGGTGCCGCTGTTCGACCCGGCCGCGCTGGAGGACGGGCTGGAAGGCTGGCTGGCGGGCAATGCGGTGATGAAACGCACCTTTCGCGCCTCTGCCACCATTGCCGGGCTGATAGAGCGCAACTTCGCCGGGCAGCGCAAGACCGGACGACAGGCGACGATGTCTTCGGATATCCTGTATGACACATTGCTGAAATACGACCCTGATCACCTGCTGATGCGCATCACCCGCGAAGAGGCTTTGCGCGGCCTGGTCGATTTCAGCCGCATCCGCGAGATGCTGGACCGGGTCGGCGGACGGATCGACACGCTGCGCCTGCCCCGCGTCACACCATTGGCCGCGCCACTGTTCCTTGAGGTCGGAAAGGTCCCCGTCGCGGGCGATGCCGACGAACGCCTGCTGGCGGAAGAGGCGCAGCGGCTGATGGATGAAAGCGGTCTGGCGCAAATAGACATTGGTGCCGACTGAACATTTTATCGGCAAGGACAGATCTTTGGACTGAGCTGGATTTAAGACAGCGACCCGTTTGCACAAGGAGGCCGGTCCCCATACATCCGACTCTTGCCCCCAAGCGGTCCAAATGCAAGAACAAGCCATGAACACGCTACCGTTTCACTTTGCGGGTGCCGACCTGCTGGCGCTCGGGTCCGGCGCGCTTTGGTGGCAGACGCGGGGGGTGCTCTGTGTCTCGGACCTTCATTTGGGGAAATCCGCACGCGCCGCCCGTAGCGGCGGGATGGAACTGCCACCCTACGAGGTTGCAGACACACTGGAACGATTGGACCGTGACCTGCAATTCACGCGCGCGCGGATGGTGATCTGCCTCGGTGACAGCTTCGACGATGCAGACGCCGCGCAACGGTTGTCAGAGGATGCCTGCCTGCATATCGCCCGTCTTCAGGCCGGGCGTGAATGGCTCTGGATCGAAGGCAATCACGATCCCGGCCCTGTCGGGCTTGGCGGCAGTCATCAAAGCGAGGTAAGGATCGGTCCGCTGACCTTTCGTCACATATGCAGTGAAACCTCCGCCGAAGTCTCAGGCCATTATCACCCCAAGGCGCTGATCCGCACACGTTCGCGCAGCCTGTCGCGCCCGTGTTTTCTGTTTGATACCCGACGTTTGATCCTGCCCGCCTATGGCACCTATACCGGCGGGCTGCGGTGCGACCGCGCGCCTCTGACCACAATGATGGGACCAGAGGCACAGGCGATTTTGACGGGCCTGACCCCGCGGCGCATCCCGATGCCGCGCTAGGCAGATCCTCTCTATGGGCCCCGTCAACGCCGCAACCATAACGCCCATTGCCAAAGGCCGCGCGACATGGCTTCATCCGCGACATGGATCAGATCACACAGCGCATTCACGACAGCTTTGCCCGGCAAAGCCTGATGGCCACGTTCGGTGCCTCGCTGGCATCCGTCACGCAAGGTGCCGTCACCATCCGCGCGCCAATCCTCCCGCTGGCGCTTCAGCAAGCGGGGTTCGGTCACGGAGGGCTGGTGTTTTCGCTGGGCGACAGCGCTGCGGGCTATTCTGCCCTGTCGATGCTGCCGCCGGATCAGGAAGTCGTGACCGCCGAGATGAAGATCAACTTCCTTGGCCCCGCCAAAGGGGACGAACTGATCGCCCGCGGAAAGGTCATTCGCAACGGTAGGCGTCTGGTCGTGGTGACAGCAGAGGTCAGCGCCCGAACCGGCGAGATCGAGACGCTGATCGCGATCGCCCAAGGCACCATGGTGCCCGCCCCCACCTGAGCATGTGACCCGTTATACGTCTGCTTCAGGTCGCCAGTCGCACGACACCGGATTGCGCAGAATGCGCGCGATCATCATCGCCCGGCACAGCCGACCGTCAGGGCGCAAGTCACAAGTGACCAGCAAACGTTACGCGGCCAGCGGCTCTGGCGGGTTCAATCCCTAAAGCTCTCTTGAACCTCATCGAGATGCATCCAAGACGACAGGTGCAAGATATACAGCACCAACCTGTCCCCGATGACGATTTTGCCTTCGCATTGAAACGCATTGCGGCCAGAAGACGACTGATACGATCAGCCGTCAGGCAGAGGCAGGCCGTGTCAACAGCAGAAACAGCCGTCGCATCGGGAACAGCACTTGCCCGTCGCCACCGCGCGGATAAGCCTTTTCCATGACCGTTTCGTAGAAGGCGATCAGCCGGTCGGCTTCGGACGGCGCGAGCCGGTCCAGCAACGGGCGGGCATATGTGCTCTCGGTAAACTTGCGCACCGGATGGGCATCTTTTTCGGCGGCAAGCACCTGATAGTAATCGGTCTCCCACATATCAAACGCCCCCAGCGGCGACAGCAAGTGGAAATACTCGGCCGGCAACATTACAGATGGACCAGCCTGCCAGTCTACCCGGCCGGGAAAATGTTCATCCATCAACGACCGCCAGACCCGGTGCGACGGCGCATTGTTCTGATGCGGCACCTGGATTGCAAGCGTTCCGCCCGGCGCGAGCAGCCCCGCAAGTCGGGGCAAAAGGTGCGAATGGTCTGGCAGCCATTGCAGGGCGGCATTGGAAAAGATCAGCGCCGGCGCGCCTGCGGGCACCCAACCGGCAATATCCGTCTTGAGCAATTCTGCATAGGTCTCGGTCTTGCGGGCCTCTTCCAGCATCTTGTCGGAACTGTCGACGCCGATGACAGGCCGACCAAGTGTTGCAAGTGCCTGTCCCACTGCGCCGTTGCCACATCCAAGATCAACCACCCCGCCAGATGGCAAAGACGGCACGGCCTTCAAAAGATCCAGCGCCGGGCGCAAACGCAAACCCCGGAACCTTGCATAGGCCCCGGGGTTCCAATCGGTATGCGCGGATGCGCTCATGCGGTGGGCTCGGGTTCCAGCCCCGAATCGTCAGGTTTGGCCTTGGCCTTAGTCTTTGGAATCGCTGTGACGCTTGGCTTGTCTTCTGCCTCGGGCGTTCCGCTGTCATCATCGTTCGATTGCGGAGGCTCGCCCCGAATGACGCGTTTGATTTCGTCACCGGTCAGCGTTTCGTATTCCAAGAGCCCTTGCGCCAGACGGTCCCATTCTTCTTTTTTGTCGGTCAGGATTTTGTAGGCACAATCGTAGGCCTCTCCGATGAAGCGCTTGACCTCTTCCTCGATCAACTCCTTGGTGTTGGCCGACACCGACAGGCCAGCGGTATTGCCGCTATACCCTTCATGCGCTTCGGAATAGTCGATATTGCCGATCTTGTCGGACATCCCCCAACGCAACACCATCGCGCGCGCCAAGGCCGAGGCTTGCTGAATGTCGCCGGCCGGGCCGTTCGACACGTTGCCTTCACCGTATTTGATGATTTCCGCGGCCTTGCCGGCCATCGTCATCGCGAGCTTTTCCTCGCATTCGGATTTGTGCCAGTTCAGCCGGTCAATCTCTGGCAGGCTGACCACCATCCCCAGCGCCCCGCCGCGCGGGATGATCGTTGCCTTGTAGACCGGATCACATTGCGGAAGGCTGATACCGACGATGGCATGACCGGCCTCGTGATAAGCGGTCTTTTCCTTCTGCTCGGGCGTCAGGACCATGGAACGCCGTTCAGCGCCCATCATCACCTTGTCCTTGGCATTCTCGAAATCTTCCATCGTCACGAAACGTCTGCCGACGCGGGCCGCCATCAGGGCCGCTTCGTTCACCAGATTGGCCAGATCCGCGCCGGAGAAGCCCGGCGAACCACGCGCGATGATGCGCAGATCCACATCCGGCCCCAAAGGCGTCTTGCGCGCATGCACCGCAAGGATCTTTTCGCGGCCCTTGATGTCTGGGTTGGGGACCGTCACCTGCCGGTCAAAACGTCCCGGACGCAGAAGTGCGGGATCCAGAACATCGCGACGGTTGGTCGCGGCAAGGATGATCACGCCCTCATTGGTCTCAAAGCCGTCCATTTCGACCAGAAGCTGGTTCAACGTCTGTTCGCGCTCGTCGTTGCCACCGCCATGGCCTGCGCCACGGTTTCGGCCCACGGCGTCGATCTCGTCGATGAAAACGATACAGGGCGCGTTCTTCTTTGCCTGCTCGAACATATCCCGGACACGCGACGCACCGACACCGACGAACATCTCGACAAAATCAGAGCCTGAAATGGTGAAGAACGGCACACCCGCCTCGCCCGCGATCGCGCGGGCCAGCAGGGTTTTACCCGTCCCCGGTGGGCCAACAAGCAGCGCGCCTTTGGGGATCTTGCCGCCAAGACGGCTGAATTTCTGCGGATTGCGCAGGAATTCGACAATCTCTTCCAGCTCTTCCTTGGCCTCGTCAATGCCCGCGACATCGTCAAATGTCACCCGGCCATGCTTTTCGGTCAGCAGCTTGGCGCGCGACTTGCCAAAGCCCATTGCCCCGCCTTTGCCGCCGCCCTGCATGCGGTTCATGAAGTAGATCCACACGCCGATCAGCAGAAGGAAGGGCAGCAGTGACAGGATGAAGGTCTGGAAACCGGACTGTTCCTGGCTTTCGGCCCGGATCGTCACACCATTGTTCATCAGCAATTCTGTCGCTGCGGCATCTTCGGGTTTGATGGTCACATAATCGTTGCCGTCATTTCCGCGAAAGCGGATCTGCTCGCCGTCCAGCGTGGCCGAAGAGACCGTTTTGGATTCGACCGACTCCACAAAGTCGGAATAGCTGATCTCGCGGCTCTGGAGCGTGTTGCCGCCACCCGAGAACAGATTGAACAGTGCAAGGATAAGCAGGAACAGAACCACCCAGAAGGCGATGTTGCGCAGATTGCCCAAGGAAACTTCTCCCAAAATTCGGTTGGCCCGTCCGTAGCACAGGGCGCTTGGAACTAAAATAGAGATCGCGGGCGCGTATTCAATGCAGAACGAACGACGCAGCAAAGGAAGACCCCGTATCCATCCTTTGAATATTGATCTTTTCACCATAGCCCAAATGCGGGCAAGCGACCAGAACTTCGGCGCGAAACGCGGCCGGGAATGCGTATAGCATCTTCGCAACAGGTGCGCCCCGCGGCCGCCCGCCCGCCTGTTTCAGCCCGTCCGGTCCCAAAGCGCGCAGATAGCTGCCATTCGGCACATCACCGCAGGTCTGCCAGCAGCCGTCCCAGATCTTGCCGGGTTGCGCGGGCGCGCTGACGGCAGAGAATTCGCGGCCCACCCGAATTTGCGCGTCGACACAGCGCACGTCGCAACCGTGCAACGTCCCCATTCCGCCCGCCATCAACCGCTCTGCCAACTGTTCGAGGGACTGCAATCTTGGGCGATATTCGGCCGATGCAACCCAGCGAAGCGCTTGCGCAAGGATGCGCAGCCGGGTGTCGTCCTCGGCCTCGGCAAAGCCGTCGCGGTCAATCAGCACGGCACCGGTGCGCAGCCCGTTCAGGGTTTCTTCCTTGGCGATCCGCCCCGCCACGTCACGGGCACGGGCGTTCAGCGCATTCCGCGCGCGCGTCAAGCGATGCGCCGTGGCGCTCAGCGTCTCGCGGTCCAATCCTTCAGCCTCTAACACGTCCAGTAGCTTGCGCATGCGCACCCGGTCATAGGTGGTGTCATCATTTGTGGGATCATCGAACCATCGGCCCTGTAATGTGCGCAGGTAGTGGCGCAACTCGGCGCGGCTCATGTCGAGGCAGGGTCGCAGAACACGGAAGCCCCGCGATTGTCTGTGGCCGTCAACAGATGCCGGCGGCGGTGTCGTCCAACAGACATCGCGGGCCGGCAAAGCGGGCTTGCCCCCCGGATGCGGGCACGCATTGGCAGAGGCCTGCATCGCGGCCAGCCCTTCGACGCCAGAGCCGCGCTTCAGCCGCATCAGAAAAGTTTCGGCCACGTCGTCCTGCGTATGCGCCATCAGCACATGTTCAAGCCCCGCGCGCCAGCGGTCAATCAGCGACAGGCGCGCGCGGCGGGCCGCATCCATCAGGTTGCCCTGCCCGTCCCAATGCCAGCGCAGCGTGGTATGAGGGTGGCCCAGCACCGTGCATTCCTCAGCGACCATCGCGGCCTCGGCGGCGCTTTCGGCGCGTAAGCCGTGATCCACCGTCACCACCCAAAGGCGCACGCCCCACACACGCGCCCAGTTATGCGCAAGCGTCAGCATCGCCATGCTGTCGCCCCCGCCAGAAACAGCCAGCGCAATATCGTTGGGAAAATCGGGGCCTAGCAGCTGCCCCATATTGTCGGCAAATCGCTGGTCCAGCGACGGCTGCCCACTCACTGGCAGGACAGGCCCGCCATCGCCTGTTGCGCTTCGATGACCTGAGCCGAAGAGGGAAAGCGCTGTTCCACCTCTGCCAGCGTCAGGCAGGCCTCACTGGTCTTGCCCAGCTTTCCAAGCGCCTCGCCCAGCTTGAACAGGGCCACATCCGCAACCTTGCTTTGTGGATACCCGGAATAGCTGTCAAGATAGGCCCGCGCTGCCTCGCGCATGTCGCCCGCCCCTTCCAGCGCCCGGCCCCGCCCCAGCAATGCGTCGGGTTCTAGCGGTCCGCCGGGATAGGTCTGGCGAAAGGTCTCAAACTGGTCCGCGGCGCTTTGAAAGTCACCATTGGCGAGCGCCTCCGACGCCCGCCGAAAGTCTGTCTCTTCGCCCACGGCCAGTTGTGACTCGCCACCGGACGCGGATGAAGCCTCCGGTTTCGCCGGCTGCACAGCACCCGAAGACACCGCAGGCGCCGCGCCCCCACCAAGCGTCGACGTTTCGCCCAGCTTCGAGACATCGCCACCTTCCAGTTCGACCAACCGAAACTCCAGATCGCCGATCCGGTTGGTGCCGTCTTCGATCACCTTGTCGATGCGGAACTCCAACTCTTCGGTCTTGGACGTCAGACGCTGCAATTCAGCCTCGATGGAGTTGACCCGTTCCAGCGTATCACCTGCCACGTTGACCTGCGCGGCCCCGGTCGTCGACAGCTCCGTCCGGAGCCGTTTGACCTCGATGCTCAGCAGGGTCAGGTCCTGCCGAATATCGGCCAGGGATTGCGCGCGGTCCTGCGCCAGCAATGTGCCGGGCAGCGCAAGGGAAAGGATCAGAAGCGTGGCTCTGAACATGGGCTGGATTCCTTCAGGTCGGTCTTAGCTGGTCAGCCCGGCAGAGATGATCGTGACCGCGCGGCGGTTCTTGGCATAACATGCCTCTTCCGAACAGATCGCGATCGGGCGTTCCTTGCCGTAGCTTACGAATTTCAGCCGCGATGGCGAGATCCCCTTGGAGATCAGGTATTGCTGCACGGCACTCGCGCGGCGCGCGCCAAGAGCCAAGTTGTATTCGCGTGTGCCCTGTTCGTCGGCATGGCCTTCGATCACCGCGAGATAGTCTGAATTGGTTTGCAGCCATTGTGCCTGCCCATCCAGCGTGGCGCGCCCTTCAGGTGTCAGCGTGGACTGGTCAATCAAGAACAGCACACGGTCACCGACGGTCTGCTGGAAATACGCCGGAGAGCGTGGGTCCTGCGCACTGCCCGGCACCGGGGCATTCGACAAAGACCCGTTATTCAGGCCTGCATTGCTGCCATCGCCCATGCCGTTGAACCGGTCGGCATTGGCACAGGCCGATACGGCAAGCGCCGCGCTCAGCATCAAGGCGGTGGAAATTCTACTCATGGCTACTGTCCTGCTCATATTTTCCTGGGTTTCTAACATATTTTCGGGCGTCTGGAAACGCCCACACGCTTTATGGCTGAAGTGGCCCCCAGCTTGGATCAGATGCGCCGCCGGGTGTGCGCACTTTCTTGAGGTTCCGGCCCGAAATATCGACCGAATACAGCGACGCCTCGCCGGCTTCGCCCTGGGTTTCGCGGGTGAACATGATGACCCTTCCATTGGGTGCCCATGTCGGCCCCTCGTCAAGGAAGGACGCGGTCAGCAAACGCTCTTCGCTGCCATCGGTGCGCATGACGCCGATATGAAAACGTCCCGCATTCTGTTTGGTAAAGGCGATCAGATCACCACGCGGCGACCACACGGGCGTGCCGTAACGACCGGGGCCAAAGCTGATCCGTTGCGCCTCTCCGCCGCCGGTGGGCATGATATAGAGCTGCTGCGTTCCGGACCGGTCGCTTTCGAAAACAATCCGGTTGCCATCCGGCGAATAGCTGGGCGCGGTTTCGATCGACGGCGCGGAGGTCAACTGCGATGTCTGCCGGGAATTCACGTCCATCGAGAAAATATCGGTATTTGCCCCTTGGGTCAGCGAATAGATCACCGTTTGACCGTTGGGCGCAAAGCGCGGCGCAAAACTCATATCGCCCTCGCGGTTTTCAAGGATGGTGCTTTGCACGTTGCCCACATTGATGATGTGGATACGGGGAAAGCCGGTCTCATAGCTGGTATAAAGCACGCGGTCGCCGGTGGGCGAAAAGCGCGGAGCCAGAACGATGGATGAACTGTCGGTCAGGTACTGCACATTCGCGCCGTCGTAATCCATGATCCCCAAACGCTTGCGGCGGTCGTCCTTCGGGCCGGTTTCGGATACGAAAACCACACGGCTGTCGAAATAGCCGCCCTCGCCGGTGATCCGGCTGTAAACCGCGTCGGACACTTTATGCGCCATGCGACGCCAGCCATCGGTTGTGCCGGCAAATTGCAGCCCTGATCCAAGCTCGGTTCCGGCAAAGACATCATAGACCCGGAACTTGACCACAAGCTGATCGCCATTGACGGTGACGGCCCCAGTGATCAGCGCCTGTGCGTTGATTGCTTTCCAATCGGCAAATTGCACCGGGCTGGCAAAGCTGGTGATCTGGCTGATGAAAGCGTCGCGCGGGATCTCGCGGAACAGACCGGTGCCGGTCAGGTCGTCCGCCACCACCCGTGCAAGCTGTGCCGCCATTTCGGACCCACCCGCGCTTTCAGAGACGAAATCGGGCACGGCATAGGGCAAAGGTTCAACCACGCCTTCGGTGATCTCGATCCGTAGCGGACCATCCTGCGCCAGCGCCGGAAGCGACAGCATGAACAGGGCGGAAATCAGGGCCAGCAGGCGTGTCATCATCATCTCAGCCTCATTTTCTCGGGGTTGAACGTCATCTCTATATCGCGCCATTGCTCATATTTCTCGGCCGGCAGGTCGTAGCCACCTTTTTCACAGCGCTGAACGGCTCGGCGTGCAGTTTCAAACGCGGTCTGCGTGGCTGATGCATTTCCGCCTTCCGAACCGACGAGGCGGATAGCGCCAACGACCGCCCCACTGCGATCCAGCGACATGGCAAGCGTCACAGTGACATTTGCTGCTTCGCTGCCGACGTTGACGTTCCAACACTCCTGAACCGCCACGCGAAATGCCTCGCGCTCGCTCCGGTTCAGAGGCGGCCCGGATGGTGCCGACGGTTCCGGATCTGCCGCGCCGCCAAGCGCTTCGGCCAATGCCGCCTGCACTGCGTCCTCGGACACGCTTGGCTGTGGCGCAGGCGCGTCGGGCGTGGTTGCGGGCGGTTGCGTCTCGGCTTGTGTCTCCGGCTCGGTCGCAGCCACGCGTTCAGGCCGGGTTCTTGGCCGCACAGACCGTGTCGGTGCCAACGCTGCCGGTTCCTCGGCCTCGGTCACGATCTCTGTCGCGGCCTCTGCTTCGGCGGTGGTTTCTTCGGCATCTGGGGGCGTGTCGGTCGTGGCCTCCGGGTCCGGTGCCGTCTGGGTCTGATCTGCGATGGTCACATCCGGTTCCGGCGGGGCCACGGGTTCGGGGGCGACGCGCGGTGCCGGACGAGGTTGCGGACGCAGCGCGGCCGTCGGCACGTCAAAATCCGGCTCCGGATCTGGTGCGGGCGGCTCTGGCTGCGGGCTGGGTTCTGAAACGTCCGGCGACGGCAGAGGCGCGGTTTCGGGCACATCCGGAACAGCATCGGCGGGCTCCTCTGGCGCTGGCGCTTGTGGCTCGGCGACCTGTTCGGGGGCCGGGGCATCTGCCGGAACGTCGGGGGCCGTGTCTTCGGGAATATCCGGCTGCTGCGGAACCGTCGGTTCGGGCACGCTTTGCGGCGCATTCGATGCCTCGGTCAACGCGGCGAATTCCTCTGACGAGATCACCGAGACGTCAGTCACCTGCATCTCTGGCGGATCGGCAGAAAACACCGGCCCCAGAAGAAGCCAGACGATCAGGCCCAGATGACCTGCTCCTGAAATATATTGCCCCGTATGCACGTCTGGCCTCAGCCATCGCTCTGGTCGAGAGCGGGTCCACCGATATCCGTCACTAACCCGATCGACGAAAAGCCGCCCGCATTGAGCGCGCCCATGACCTGCGCCACGGTCTCATACGACACGATGCCATCCGCGCGCAGGAACACCCGGTCATCCGAGCGTTCAGCGGCAATCGCGCGCAGTTTGGCGACCAGTTGATCGCGCGGGGTTTCGGTGTTCTGGATCAGGATGCCGCCCTCGGCTGTGATGGTGATGGTCAGCGGCTCTTCGGTCTCGTTGGGCAAGGCACCCGCAGCCGTCTTTGGCAACTCCACCGGCACGCCAACCGTCAGCAGCGGCGCGGCAACCATGAAGATGATGAGCAGCACCAGCATGACGTCCACAAACGGCGTGACGTTGATCTCGGACATCGGCCGCGCGCGGCGTCCGCCGCCACGCCTGCGCCTGCGGCCACCGCCGCCCGAGGAATTGAGAAGCCCCGCCGCCATCGCTCAGCTATCCAACTGACGGCTAAGGATGGTCGAGAATTCGTCCGCGAATGCCTCGTAGCCTGCAATAATACGGTCGCTGTCGGCGCTCAGCTTGTTGTAGAAGATCACCGCCGGAATGGCGGCCAGAAGACCCAGTGCGGTGGCCAGCAGCGCCTCGGCAATACCGGGGGCCACGACGACGAGCGAGGTGTTCTGCTGCGCTGCAATCTCGATAAAGGCGTTCATGATGCCGAAAACCGTGCCGAACAGTCCCACGAAAGGCGCGGTAGAGCCAACCGTGGCCAGCACCGGCAGACCGCCTTGCAACTCTTCGGCCTCTTTCTGGATCGACACATCCATGCTGCGGTCAATCCGCGCCTGAGCGCCTGCAATCAGCGCGCCATCCTCGCGGTGGCTGCGTTGCCATTCGACCATACCGGCCGCAAACACCCGCTCTGCCCGTCCGGAAGGGTCGACACCGATCTGCCCGAACAACTCGTCCAGCGGCTCGCCCGACCAGAAAGCGCGATCAAAGATCGCCGCCTCGCGCCGGGCCTGCCTGTAAGAAATCAGTTTCTGAATGATGATCGACCATGACCAGAAAGAGGCGACGATCAGCAGGATCATCACCAGTTTCACGGTTATCGTGGCCCGCGCAAAAAGCCCCCACATGGAGAAATCAATCTCCTGCGCCAGGGCAAGGGTTTCAGCTTCCATTTACCTGCTCACTCGGTTCCGCCGCCGGTGCGTTATCGCCCGGACCGTTCTCATTGTCAGTGATTCTAGCGGAAAACACAGGGGAAACCAACAACTGCCGCATCACGAGCGCGACAGCACCGATCTTCAGTGCAAAATCAGGCGGATATTTGCCGGAAGCCGGGCTGGCTGGCCGCTTTCCTGCAAGGCAACCAGCGTCACGATGGCTGAAAATAGTCGTTCGCCATCGCGCAGCACGTCCTGCTTCAGCACGATCCGTGCGCCTGTGACCTGCTCGACCGTGGTTTCCACCTCCAACGCATCGTCGAACCGGGCAGGCATCAGATAGTCGGCCTCGACCCGGCGCACGGCAAAGACGATCCCCTCGGCCTCTTTTAGTCTGGATTGGTCGATACCCAGCCCGCGCACCCATTCGGTCCGGGCGCGCTCGATGAACTTCAAGTAATTGGCGTAATAGACGATGCCCGCGAGGTCGGTATCCTCGTAATAGACATGCACGGGAAAACGGTGGTTCATGCACTGGCCCTTGTTTCAAGCGTCGTTTTCAGCATCTTCTGCGACCCTAGGGGCAGGCAGTTAGGCGCACAAGACCGGGGGCCTCTGCGTTACTCTGGCGGCGTCTGGCGGGCATAGAGACGCAGCGCATGGCTGGCATCCTGCGATGCGGCGGGCAGAACGGGGGCGTATGCCGCGCGGATCAGCGCGGCGATCTCTGGCCGCAGGATCACTTGTCCATCCTCCAGACGCCCCAGGGGCGAACGACTGGCAAACGCCTCTTCCGACCAAAGCAGGATCGCCTGCACCGCCTGTCCCAGGGCGAGAGTCTCGGCGGGTTGCTCTGTCATCTCCCCCGACATACGGATGAAGATGAAACAGGCCCGGATCGCGCCCGCCTCGTCGAAACGAAACACCCGGTACTGGCTGGCATCCGCCTTGGTCAACCGTGCGACAAGCGGCTCCAGATCCGGCACCAGCCTGTCAAGGTTGGGCACGCCGGACAGTTCCTGCCAATCGCGAAAGAAAAAGATCATCAGGTTGGCGCCAAGTTCCGGGTCGGTCTCGACAACTTCATGGCCCGCCAGCTTTGCCACTGCCTCGATCGCGCCTTTGAGGACGGGCAGGGTCTCTTCCTCGATGCCGAAGGCGACCGGCGCAAGAGGCCGTCCCCAGCGCGCGAAATGGTACTGGCCATCGGCGCGGGTGAAATGGGCGGCGATCTCTTCAGGGGTCATCAGGTCAGTCATGGGATCCTCTGGTCGCGCTGTTCGGTGCGGTGTTGGACTAAATGCGCGCGCTGCGGATTTCCAGCCCCGGACGCGAAAAACCGCAAGGCCCCGGCTCGGGGGCCGGGGCGGGACAGGGCTTGTGGTCGCGCCTGGACCCGACAAACCGTAGGGATCAGTCGAACAAATCGACCTGCCCCGGTGCGCGCGGAACTGCCAGATCAAGATGCGTCCAGCCCTTTTGCGCCAGCATCCGGCCACGGGGCGTTCGCTGGATCAGACCTTGTTGCAGCAGGAACGGCTCGATCACCTCTTCCAGCGCATCGCGGCTTTCGGACAGGGCCGCACTGATCGTCTCGATCCCGACCGGGCCGCCGCCGTAGTTTTCCGCAATGAGCCTCAGATAGCGACGGTCCGCGCCATCAAGGCCCAACTCGTCGACGCCAAGACGGGTCAGCGCATTGTCGGCAAGCTTGCGCGTCAGGTGTCCGCCCCCTTCGACCACGGCGAAATCCACCACGCGGCGCAGCAACCGACCGGCGATACGCGGCGTGCCGCGCGCACGGCGGGCGATTTCCAACGCCCCATCGGATTCCGCCTGCACCCCAAGCTTTTCGGCGTTGCGGGTGACGATCATGTGCAATTCCTCGACCGTGTAGAATTCCAGCCGGGTCGGGATGCCAAACCGGTCCCGCAAAGGCGTGGTCAGCAGGCCCAGCCGGGTGGTGGCCCCGACCAGCGTGAAGGGTTGAAGCTCTATTCGGACCGTGCGCGCGGCGGGGCCTTCGCCGATCACCAGATCAAGCTCGAAATCCTCAAGCGCCGGGTAAAGCACCTCTTCGACCACGGGGCTGAGGCGGTGAATCTCGTCGATGAACAGGACATCGCGCGCCTCAAGATTGGTCAGGATCGCGGCCAGATCGCCCGCCTTGGCAAGCACAGGGCCAGAGGTCATGCGGAACCCCACGCCCAATTCGCGCGCCATGATCTGCGCCAAGGTGGTCTTGCCAAGACCGGGGGGGCCGTGAAACAGCGTGTGATCCATGGCCTCGCCGCGTTGCCGCGCGGATTGGATAAAGATCCGCAGGTTGGCGCGCGCCTCTGCCTGGCCGACAAAATCGCCCAGCATCTGCGGGCGCAAGGCGCGGTCGTGATCCTCGGGCAGCGCTTCGGGTCGCAATGTCGGGTCTGGTTCGGTCATGTCGGCCCCTTACCCCTTTGGCGCGAGCAGCTTCAGCGCCGCGCGGATCAGGCCGGATGTGTCTGCCTCCGGCGTCTCGGCAGCGGCGGTGGCCACGGCAGACGCCGCCTCGCCCGGCGCGTAGCCAAGGTTCGAGAGGGCAGAGAGCGCCTCTGCCTGTGCGGCGGCAGACGGTGCAGGCGCAGGTGCGGCGCGCGCAGCCGGTGCCGCAACGGGCGTTTCGATCACCTCGTCCAGCGTGGCAGGGCTGGCGGCCCCGCCGCGTCCCCCCATCGCCATGACCGCCGGTGCCTTGTCCTTAAGCTCGTTCACCACGCGCTGCGCAGTCTTTGGGCCGATGCCCTTGGCCGCCTTCACAGAATTCCAATCGCCCATCGAGATCGCCCGGCTGACGCCATCCGGCCCCAACGCCCCGAGGATCGCCAGCGACGCCTTTGCGCCGACCCCCTGAACACTCATCAACAGGCGATGCCACTCTTTCTCGATCAGGGTCGGAAAGCCGAAGAGTTGCAGAATATCCTGACGCACCAACAGATCGGTATACAGCGCCACGGCCTCGCCCACGCCGGGCAGCGACATCAGCACCCGGTCCGAGCAATAGACGACATAGCCCACACCGCGCACGTCGATCAGAACATGGTCATCCCCGAGATAGTCGATACGTCCGGAAATCTTGCCGATCATGCGCGCACCCTCAGGCCGGGGGCGCGAGCGTGATGCGCGTGACAGATCGCGATCGCAAGCGCATCGGCCGCGTCCGCACCGGCAAAGGTCACACCGGGAAGCTGCATCTTGACCATATGCTGTACCTGAGACTTGTCGGCATGTCCGACCCCCACAACCGTCTTCTTGATGGTGTTCGGAAAATACTCGCCCACGTCGATACCGTATTGCGCGGGCACCAGCATCGCAATACCGCGCGCCTGCCCCAGCTTCAGCGTGCCCGCCCCGTCCTTGTTGACGAATGTCTGCTCCACCGCCGCCTGGTCGGGTTGATACCGCATCAGCACATCGGTCAACTGGCTATGCAGCGCCAGCAGTCGCAGTGACAGGACTTTGCCTTCGGAAACGCAATGCCCGTTCGCGACATGGCTGATTCGACTGCCATCGACGTCGATCACGCCCCATCCGAGGGTCCGCAACCCCGGATCGATCCCCAGAACACGCATCACTGCTCACCCGTTGTTGTTTTTTTGACCCACTAGCACGAAACGCGAACAAACGCCAAGCAGAATGAAAACGACTCGCTTTATGTCCAAAAGCGACTTCGACGCGACCAAAGCGACAGGGTGGTGCTGGTCGAGGCCCAAAAACGCCTCTTTTCAGCCAAGCGCGACGCGGATAAATGGCGTAATTTACTTATTTTTTTCGGTATGCGCCTAATCTCAAAGCATTGCGAAAACTGCATATGACCTATGCGCTTTCGGTCCTTGCCGAAATTCGCCCCCCCGCCTAACTCGGCATCAGAATGAAACCTTCGGGCAGGACGCCCGCCAACCGCTTGAGTATGTGACATGCCCGTAATCGACACCACCCGCACCCACTTTCACACCGTGCTTCTGGCCGACCGCGTTGGTCAGGTTCTTGCCAATGCCTATGCAGGCATCAAAGGCTGGAACGAAGAGCGTCAGACCCGCAAGGTTCTGTCCAGCCTTAGCGACACCGAGCTGGCCGATATCGGCCTGACACGCGGCGAGATCAACTCTGTCGCGCGAGGACGCTAAGCCAATTTCGGCTTTGCACGGCAGGCCAACGGCCGCACCATTAGGTGCGGCCGTTTTACTTTGTAATACTTGGGATTGAGACGCCGCAGTCCCGCGCAGTTCAGCGCCGCGCAAGCAGGATCTTCGTCATTCAGCGGTGTTCTTCGTCAGGCTAAGTGTCGACCAATCACCGATCTGTTCGTGATGCGACAAGGTCATGCCGTGGCCAGCATAGACCTCGATCACCTCTTGCGCCTGTTCGTTCAACAACCCTGACAGGATAGCCCAGCCTCCGGGGCACAGATGTGCAGCCATATCCGGCGCAAGGTCAATCAACGGGGCCTTGAGGATGTTGGCAAAGACAAGATCGAAGGGCGCTTTGGCTGCAAGGTCTGGATGGTCGAACCCCATTGCCTCCAGGCAAGCCACGCGCCCTTCCAGTCCGTTTGCCGCGACATTCGCCTTCGCCACGTCCACTGCGACCTCGTCAATATCGGACGCCACCGCGGGATCGGTCCAGATCCGCGCGGCCGCCATTGCCAGAACCGCCGTGCCGCAGCCGATATCGGCGACATTGCGCCCGACAAATCCATTGTTGGCAATTCGGTCCAGTGCGCGCAGGCAGCCCAGTGTCGTGCCGTGATGGCCGGTGCCAAAGGCCATTGCGGCCTCGATCAACAGCGGTTCGGACCCTTCGGGAACCTTGTCGGCATCGTGGCTGCCATAGACGAAAAAACGTCCCGCCTCGACCGGGGCAAGATCGCGGCGCACCTTGGCGACCCAATCGACATCCGGCAATTCGCTGACCACGAATTCGCGCGCGCCATGTGCTGCGGTCAACAGGCTCAGCGCAACATCGTCAGGCGCTTCGGTGAAATAGCCACCCACTTCCCACAGCCCGGATCCATCCTCCATCTCGAACACGCCGATGCCGGTGGGCTCGGGGATCATGTTCTCCATCGCGGCGCCAAGCGCCTCGGCCGGGGCTTTGCCGGTCAGGGTGGTGAAAGCGGTGAATGTCGGCATTGCAGAGTCTCCGGGGCATGGTGGTGCGATCCGGGTAGGCGCGAAGGGGGCCGCCGTCAAGCCGCGCCCGTCAGCTTCGCAAGCGCCACCCGGTGCGGAAAATGATCCACACCACCGCCATGCACAGGGCACAGAACCCCGCAATGGCCAGCAAACTCAATCCAACCGGCACATCCGCCGTCCCGAAGAAAGCCCAACGGAATCCGGAAATCAGGTAGACGACCGGATTGAACAGCGTGATCGTCTGCCAGATCGGCGGCAGCATGGAGATCGAGTAGAAAGACCCGCCCAAAAACACCAAAGGCGTGACGACCAGCAGCGGAATCAGTTGCAACTGTTCGAAATTCTTCGCCCAGATCCCGATGATGAACCCGAAAAGCGCGAAACTGATGCAGGTCAGGATAAGAAAGCCCGCCATGGCCAGCGGATGCTGAATGCTCAGATCCACAAAGAAGGCCGATGTGCCAAGGATCACCAGACCAATAAACAGCGCCTTGGTGGCCGCAGCGCCGGCATAGCCCAGCACGATTTCCAGAAAGTTCACCGGCGCGGAAAGCTGTTCATAGATCGTGCCGATGAATTTCGGAAAATAGATCCCGAAACTGGCGTTCGAGATGCCCTGCGTCATCACCGTCAGCATGATCAGCCCCGGCACGATGAACGCGCCATAGCTGACGCCCTCGACCTGATCGATGCGGCTGCCGATAGCGGTGCCAAAGACCACGAAATACAGCGAGGTGGAGATGACCGGAGAGATGAAGCTTTGCAGAAAAGTGCGAAAGAAGCGCGCCATTTCAAAGTAATAGATCGAACGGACCGCTTGCAGGTTCATGCTGCATCCTCCTTCACCAAGCCAACAAAAATATCCTCCAGACTGGACTGATGGGTGCGGATGTCGCGCAACGTCAGGCCCGCCGCGGCGATCTCTGCCAGCAGGTTCGTGATGCCCGTGCGGTCGGCGGTAGTGTCATAGGTATAGACCAGCGCCCGCCCGTCCTCGATCAAACACAGATCGTAGGCCGCAAGCGCCTCCGGTATCTCCGCCACGGGTTCTTGCAGGTCGACGATCAACTCCTTGCGGCCCATCCGCGCCATAAGAGCGGCCTTTTCCTCGACCAGCAACAATTCGCCCTTGGCAATCACGCCCACCCGATCGGCAATGGCCTCTGCCTCTTCGATATAATGCGTGGTCAGGATGATCGTCACGCCGTCGGCTTTCAGCTGCGCGACGGTGTCCCACATATCGCGCCGAAGCTCGACATCGACGCCGGCGGTGGGCTCGTCCAGAAACAACACGCGCGGTTCGTGGGACAAGGCCTTGGCGATCAAAACGCGCCGCTTCATCCCGCCCGAAAGCTCATTCACCTTGGCGTTTCGCTTGTCCCACAGCGACAGTTGGCGCAGGATCCGTTCCAGCAGCGCGTCGTCGCGCTTGCATCCGAACAACCCGCGCGAAAACCGCACCGCATCCATGACCTTCTGAAACGGCTCCAGATTGATTTCCTGCGGCACAAGCCCGATCAGTTGCCGCGCCGCGCGATAATCGGTGATCGTGTCATGCCCGCCAACGCTTATCGTGCCCGAGGTCGGGACCGCGATGCCGCAAACGGCGGAAATCAACGTGGTCTTGCCTGCCCCGTTGGGTCCAAGCAGCGCCAGAATCTCGCCTTCGCGGATCTCCAGCGAAACACCTTTCAACGCCTCGAACCCGCCATCGTAGATTTTACGAAGGTCCGAAATCTTTACCATAGCCGTCATATGCGTCTCCTGTATGCGACGCGAAAACTAAACCTGTCTGTTCAGAATGCAACCTGCGTCAGCGCAGGTCAGTCTGTGCGAAATCGCCCTCGACGCGAATCCGGGCTGCCTCCGGCCCCCCCCTCGGCAGGGCGCAGCAACATCGCCACGAATCCAGAAGCACATGCCAGCCTTGCCGTTCGTCCGGCCTAGCCGTTGCGCACGGTATCAATCATCAACTGCACGTTGTCGGGATCTGCGTCCGGCGTAATCCCGTGACCGAGGTTGAAAATATGTGGACCACCGCGAAGCGCATCCACCACGCGCCGCGTCTCGTCCACCAGATCCTGTCCGCCGGTGACCATGTGTTTCGACGCCAGGTTGCCCTGCACACATCCATCCACCTGCACATGGCTGGCGGCCCAGTCCGGGCTGACAGAGTTGTCGATGGCCACACAATCAGCACCCGTTGCTTTGGCAAACCCGACATAGCGGTCCCCGGCCTCTCGCGGAAAGGCGATGATCGGCGTATCGGGGTGTTTGGCCTTCAGCGCCGAGATGATGCGCTGTGCCGGTTTCAGGCAAAAATCGTCGAAATCCGCGCCTTTCAGCGACCCCGCCCAACTGTCGAAAAGTTTGACGACTTCTGCACCGGCCTCGATCTGGCAGGACAGGTAGTCGATGGTCGCTTCTGTCAGCCTGTCCATCAGCGCATCGAACAGCGCGCGGTTCTCGGCCTTGAGCGCATGGGCAGGCCCCTGATCCGGCGTGCCCTTACCGGCGATCATATAGGTCGCCACGGTCCAGGGTGCCCCGGCAAAGCCGATCAGCGTGGTCTCGGGCGGCAATTCCCCCTTCAGGATGCGGATCGTCTCATAGATCGGCGACAGGGTTTCGTGGATCATCTCGCCCTGCCCCAGCCGGTCGAAATCCGCCTGCGCGGTCACGGTAGACAAACGCGGCCCTTCGCCGGTGACAAACCACAGATCCGCGCCCAGCGCCTGTGGGACCAGCAAAATATCGGCAAACAGGATCGCCCCGTCAAAGCCATAGCGCCGGATCGGCTGCATCGTCACCTCTGCGGCCAGTTCCGGATTGTAGCACAGCGACAGGAAGTCCCCGGCCTTTGCCCGTGTTGCGCGGTATTCGGGCAGGTAGCGCCCCGCCTGCCGCATCATCCAGATCGGCGGGACAGGCTGTGCCTCTCCGGCCAGTGCGCGCAGAATGGTCTTGCTCATCGCCATGTCGTCCTTCTCGTCAATCGACCCGTGGTCCCTTGCGGGCGGCGATATGTCAAGCCATCGCGGCTTGCCGGGGCAGGATGACGCGACTAAAGCTGGGCGCATGACGTATATATTACCCTCCCCCGATACCCCGCTGAAGATCGGCACCCGTGCTTCGCCCCTGGCGCTCGCCCAGGCGCACGAGACCCGAGACAGACTGGCCGCCGCCTTTGCGCTCGACCCTGCGGCCTTTGAGATTGTTCCGATCAAGACCACCGGCGATGACCGTGCGCTGATCGCCGCTGACCGTCCGCTGAAGGAAATCGGCGGCAAGGGCCTGTTCACCAAGGAAATCGAAGAGCAGCTTCTGTCCGGCGGCATCGACATTGCCGTGCATTCGATGAAGGACATGCCGGTGCTGCAACCCGCCGGGCTGGTGCTGGACTGCTACCTGCCGCGCGAAGATGTGCGCGACGCCTTTGTCTCGAATGCCTTCACCGGCATATTCGAACTGCCACATGCATCAACCGTGGGCACGTCGTCGCTGCGTCGCCGCGCGCAACTGCTGCACCGACGCCCGGATCTGACTGTCGTCGAGTTTCGCGGCAACGTGCAGACCCGGCTGCGCAAACTGTCCGACGGCGTCGCGGACGCCACGTTCCTTGCCATGGCCGGGCTGAACCGGCTGGCGATGGCGGACGTGCCCCGCACCGCGATTTCCCCCGAGGACATGCTGCCCGCCATTGCCCAGGGTGCCATCGGGATCGAACGCCGCGCCGATGATGCCCGCACAGCCCATATGCTGGAGGCGATCCACGATGCGCTGACCGGCAAGCGACTGGCGGCAGAGCGCGCCTTTCTGGCCACGCTTGACGGGTCTTGCGAAACCCCCATCGGCGGGTTGGCGGAACTGGACGGCGGCACCTTGCGGCTGCGCGGGGAAATCCTGCGCCCAGACGGCTCGGATGCCGTGTCCGACGATGCCAGCGCACCGGTCGAGGACGGGGCCGCGTTGGGTCATGAAATGGCGCGCAAGCTTCTGGCGCAGGGCGGACCGGGCTTCTTTGACTGGCGCGACTGAAGGCGTTCACGCCCTCTGGACCAAATGATCTCGGTCCGGCGGCACGTGGCGCGGTTCAGTCGTCCGGCATACGGAACGTCAGCGATGCCCAAAGCGATTCCCAAACCGGGTCATCCTCCGCCTCTGGGTCCAACGGGCGCATGACCACGGAATCGACAAGATAGGTATGGCCGGGGCTGACCGGGAAGATCGCCAACCCCTCCTCGTCGGTGCGGTAAAGCGAAGATGTAACGGTGCCATCGGGTGCCTTGTCGAACAGTTCAACCTGCGTGTCCGTGCGCAGCGCCCCCTCATATAGCACCTTCACCGGAAACCCTCTGGACAGATCATCGGTATAGGGATTCGCCTGTGCAACAATCTCTGTCAACAATCCGACTTCGCGGTCTTGGCCGACACCCCGGCCCACCGCGATCAGGCTTTTTCCATACCGGCTGTAGCGCTCGCGAAATCCGGCTTCCGGCAGACCGCGTTCGCGGTGCCGATCCATCGCCCAGGCAAAATCCTTGTGCGTCGTGAAGGATTCGAATTTCGCCCACTCCTTATAGGTCAGCAGGTAATCGGTTGTTTCATGGATCACCACGGCCAGCCCCTCCTGCGGTGCGGGCATGGTCATCGCGGGCCTGTCCCCGGCACGACCGGGGACCTCTGCCAGGTCATCGCCCATCGCCAGGTCAAAACGACGAAACCGCATCGACAGATAGGAGAATGCCGAGCCTTCGAAATTTTCGCCGACACGGATATCTGCAACCAACGGGGCATCCACCGCGATCTGATACTCCAACGGCGATATCCAGAATTCATGTGCAGAGGCCGCGACGGGAAAGAGTGCAGCAATCAAGGCAAGCGCACGCATCGGCAAACTCCTTACGGTTGGTCGGCAGTAGCGCCGAACTGTAGCGGCGCTGCACAGGGTTTCAATCCACAGATGCGTGAGGGTGGCAGGCGCGGCCCTTGTCTCACGAGACAAAAGGCAGAAATGATTCAGCGACGTGACCTGCAAGCGCTCGCATCAAAGGACCTGCGTCATCGCTTCACGCGCTACGTTTGGCGCGATCTTCAATATCCTTGGCGTAATCGGCAATCCGCACCCGGAACCGCTTGCCAATATTGCCCTTTGCCAACTTCATCGACTGCATCAGCAACCGCGCAGACAGCGTCCGGGGGCGCGGCACCACCTTCATCGTCAGTCGGGTGCGCGACCGGGATAGTGCGACCAATTCTATCGACACGCCGACATCCAGTCCGCCTGACGACCCTGCGAAGGTCAAGGACTCCGGTTGTTCGTATTGCGTCACTTCGATGGTTGCCGTGCGCGTCTTGCCACGAAACGCGAAAGTCGTGGCCCAGGTCATGCCCGGACCGGGTTCGAACATTTGGTCCGTCCGCCGCACATCTATCCCCCGACGCAGTGCAGAGCGTTCGAGAACATCAAAATCCGTTACCGTCGCGAAAACCGCGTCCAAAGGCGCCTCGATGTCTTCGGTCGTCGTCAATTCCATCGTTTGATCGCCCTGCTCTGCCGTGGTTCTGTCCGGGATCTGACAGACCGCCAGTTTTGCGTCATTCGCCCCTGTCCGCAAGCCAGTTGCTCAGCAGGAACTGCGCGATCGCGCCCTTTCGGGTGGGCAGTATGTCGGTTCTTCTACCGGCGAAGACCTCCATCAATTCCTCGCGGGTGATCCACAAAGCGTCCTCCAATTCCACCGGGTCCAGGGTGATCTCATGCGTCAGCGCCTCTCCTGTACAACCCAGCATCAAAGAAGATGGAAACGCCCAGGGCTGGCTGGCGAGGTATCTGACATGCCCGATGCGAATGCCCGCCTCTTCATAGACCTCACGGCGCACGGCGGCCTCCATGGTTTCTCCCGGCTCGATAAAGCCTGCAAGCAGAGAATACATACCGTCCGGCCAATGTGGCGAGCGCCCCAGCAGAACAGAATTTCCTCGGGTGACAAGCATGATCACAACCGGATCCGTGCGCGGAAAATGATGCGTTTTGCAGACCGGGCAAATACGCTGCCAACCCGCCATGAAAATATCCGATTTGACACCGCAGGCGGCACAGAACCCGTGCGTGGCATGCCAGCCGAGGATTGCCTTGCCGGTCGCGGCCAGTTCAGCATCGCGTGCATCCACCCGGGTCATAACGGCGCGCAGCTCTGCAAAATGCTGCCCCTCGGTCAATGCCGGATGGGTCTGTTCGGATTGATCGAGAAATTCCTGAAGCGCCGCCTCGTCTAGCCCCTCCGGCACCCAGCCCCGCAGCTCATAGGCAAAATATCCGGTGCCTTCACTTTCGCGCCCCAGAAAGACAGGGTCGGCCAAACCCGTCAGGATCGGGTGCCTCATCGACAGCTTTGCCAAAGTAAGACCATCGTCAGACGCGGCCACCAGCGGCTTGCCGCGCCAGAACAGCACCGCGCGTGACGCGTCAGAATCGGTCAGCGCCTTCAGTTTCGGCGCATCTCCGCGCATTTCTGCTGCCCGGTCGAGCGAAGATCCGCCGAAGGTCACTGTTTCAGAAAATTGCATGCAAATGCTCCCATTTATGTCACACTTTCCATGTCATGCCCCTGATCCGGTGGCAAACACCTTGAGTTTGACCAAGCGGCTGCGCAACCAAGAGTTGACCCTCTTTTTAGCAACCTGCTCCAGTTGTCTTGTCATCGGATTGTAGTCTTCGCATGCTCTTGTCACGTCAATGCCTTAACGGAGCCGAACAATGCCCAAGACCGTATTCCCGACCCTTTCCCGACGTGCGTTCCTTGCCGGTACGGCAGCGGGGGCGTCGATGATCACCTTGCATCCTTTCTCTGCCCGCGCAGCCGAAGGTCAGGTCCATTTGCGGATCATGGAAACCACAGACCTGCATGTGCATGTCTTCCCGTATGACTATTATTCCGACCGCCCGGTGGACACCGTGGGCCTGTCGCGCACCGCGTCGATCATCGGCGACATCCGCGCCGAGGCGACCAATTCGATGCTGGTGGACAATGGCGACTTTCTTCAGGGCAACCCGATGGGCGACTATATCGCCTATGAGCGCGGCATGAAGGAAGGTGACATGCATCCCGTCATCACTGCGATGAACACGGTGGGCTTTGACGCGGGCACCATCGGCAACCACGAATTCAACTACGGGTTGGATTTCCTGATGAAATCCGCCGCTGGGGCCGAATTCCCCATCGTGCTGGCCAATCTGGCCACCGAAAAGGGCGCGGCTCCGCGTGACGACACCACGCTGTTCAAACCCTATGTGATCCTTGACCGCACCGTGACCGATGGTGCGGGTGCCAGCCATGACATCAAGGTCGGCATCATCGGCTTTACCCCGCCGCAAGTGATGAACTGGGACAGCAAGCACCTGCAAGGCAATGTCGAGGCCCGCGATATCGTCGAAACCGCCCGCGCCTATATCCCCGAGATGAAAGAAGCAGGCGCCGACATCATCATCGCGCTTTCGCATTCCGGTATCGGCGCGGCCGAGGAAACCGACGGCATGGAAAATGCCAGCGTTCCGCTTGCCTCCATTGACGCCGTGGACGCGGTGATGACCGGCCACAGCCACCTTGTCTTCCCGTCGCCCACCTATGCCGCTTATGCCGCGGTCGATGTCGACAAGGGCACGATCCACGGCAAGCCCGCCGCAATGGGCGGCTTCTGGGGCAGCCATCTGGGCGTGATCGACCTGATGCTGGAACGCGAGGCCGGCGAATGGCGCGTCGTGTCCACCGCGTCAGAGGCGCGCCCGATCAGCAAACGCAACGAGGATCGGTCCGTCACGGCGCTGGTCGAGGATGATCCGGCCGTGCTGGACAGCGTGCGCCAGCAGCACGAGGAAACGCTCGCCTATGTGCGTCGCGCCGTCGGCAAGACCTCTGCGCCGCTGCACAGCTATTTCGCGCTGGTGGCCGATGATCCGTCTGTCCAGATCGTCTCGATCGCGCAGAAATGGTATATCGAGCAGATGATGGAAGGCACTGAATACGAGGGCCTGCCAATCCTGTCCGCCGCCGCCCCTTTCAAGGCCGGTGGCCGGGGTGGTCCGGAATACTACACGGATGTGCCTGCCGGTGATGTGGCGATCAAGAACGTGGCCGACCTGTACCTTTATCCCAATACGGCGCGGGCGGTGAAGGTGAACGGCCAGCAACTCAAGGACTGGCTGGAACGCTCTGCTGGCATGTTCAATCAGGTAGAGGTGGGCAAGGCCGACCAGGTGCTGCTCAACACCGAATTTCCAAGCTACAACTTCGACGTGATCGACGGTGTGACCTATCAGATCGATCTGTCACAGCCGTCGAAATACGGCCCCAAGGGCGAGCCGCTGAACCCGGATGCCAACCGCATCGTGGATTTGGCCTATGACGGCCAGCCGGTGACCCCCGACATGGAGTTCATCATCGCCACCAACAACTACCGCGCGAGCGGCGGCGGCAGTTTTCCGGGCGCGATGGGCGACACGATCATCTTCGAGGCACCCGACACCAACCGCGACGTCATCGTGCGCTATATCGTCGAGCAAGGCACGATCAATCCCTCGGCCGATGCCAACTGGTCCTTCGCGCCGCTGGACGACACCAGCGTGTTGTTCGAAACCGGCCCGAAGGCGCGTGACTACATGTCTGACGTCAAGGGCGTGACGATCGAGGATGCGGGCGACGGTGCCGACGGGTTCGCGCAATTCCGCATCATGCTCTGACACACAGACGCGGCAAGTTACCGCTAACGATAACGACGCGGGCGGCTCGACAGGGCCGCCCGTCTGGTGTTTATAGCGTCTCGCATCAGGTCTGGTTCATGCGATCCCCAGGCACATCGCGCCGCTAGATGCGTGAGACCGTCCGGAAAACCCGCGATCCGATGCAACACGATTGAGGCCCGCAAAACGCGGGCCGGCAAATACGGGCGCTACAGGAGAAACCATGACCTTCGCTGCTGTAATCTTCGATCTTGATGGCACCCTGATCGACACGGAAACCCTGTCGATGAATTCGTCCCGGATCGCGTTTGAGGCCCATGGGCTGCCTGTGACGGACAGGCTGCTGCACAGCCTCATCGGCAAGGACAAGGTCGCGGGATCGTCGATCCTGCGCGCGGAATACGGCGATATCGACCTGCCGGCACTTTTCGAGACCTGGGTCGAGGTCGCGCGCGAGCATTTCGAGACGGAAATTCCCCTGAAGCCCGGCGTCGAAGAGCTGCTGACCTGGCTGGCAGAGCGTGACCTGCCCCGCGCGATCTGCACCTCGTCCAGTCAGGCAGAGGCGGACCAAAAATTGCGCATTACCGGGCTTGGGCGTTGGATAAAAACCGTTGTGACCGTGGATTGCATCACCAACGCCAAACCGCATCCCGAACCCTATCTGGAAGCCGCGCGCCGTCTCCGCGTCAGCCCGGAAATCTGTCTGGCCTTCGAGGATAGCGAGACCGGCGCACAAGCGGCCTTTGCCGCCGGAATGCATGTGATTCAGGTGCCCGACATCATTCCGGCCTCGGGAAAATTCGCCCATATCGTCGCGGACAGCCTGCTGTTGGGCGCGCATCAGGCCGGGTTGTTACCGGCACCTTGCGAATCCTGATTCAACACCCTAGATAGGGGGTGAGAGGTTGGCGCGGGCGAGCGCCTCGCCAACCCGGTCAGATCCGGAAGGAAGCAGCCGTAACGAGCCCCGCTTGGGTCGTTGTCCAGCCTCTCACCTTTCCCCCAACATGCGAGATCCGCGAATGGTTGCCTTGGCAGCGACTGTTCAGCGCCCGTCAGGATCCGCGCAGCACGGGCGCGCCGACGCACTGTCCGATCGCTTTACAACTGTTCCGCGCTGAATGTATCGCAATCGGCCATCCGCCCGCTGTCATAGCCGCGCGCGAACCAGCCAGAACGCTGTTCGCTGGTGCCATGGGTAAAGGTATGCGGCTGCGGCACTTGGCCCGCACGCTTTTGCAGATAATCGTCACCGATCCTGCGCGCGGCGTTCAGCGCCTCTTCCAGATCGCCCGGCTCCAGCAGCCCATCGACAGAGCGCGCCCAGACGCCCGACAGGCAGTCGGCCTGCAACTCCAGGCGCACAGTCAGTGCGTTGGCCTGCGTCTCACTCGACTGCCGCCGGGCCTGATCGACTTGGCCGAGGATGCCCAATTCATTCTGAACATGATGGGCCACCTCATGCGCGATCACATAGGCGGCGGCAAAATCGCCCGACGCGCCCAGTTGCTGAGACAGGGTCGAGAAGAATTCGGTGTCCAGATAGGCCTTGCGATCCGCCGGGCAATAGAACGGCCCCGTGGCACCAGAGGCCGACCCGCAGGGCGATTGCGTCACCCCGGAATACAGGACCATGACAGGCGGCGTATAATCCTCGCCGACCTGCGCGGGGTAGACTTGGCTCCAGACCTGCTCTGTCGTGCCCAACACCTGTGCTGCAAAGCTGCCTGCGGCCTCTTCCTGCGCACTCAACTCGCGAGGGGCGCTGGACTGCGTTCCGGCCCCTTGAAGCAGCGGCGTCACGTCGATCCCGGCGAAATACCCCACTGCCAGAACCACCAAAAGGCCCACGCCGCCAATGCCCGCGCCTTTCGCGCCATAGCGGCGGCGATCTTCTACATTACGGCTTGCCCGCACGCCTCTCAGTCGCATTCTGTCCCCTTTCAATCGCCGATCCAACCGAGCATATCATACACGCAGCGCCGCCATGTCGAAGCAGAAAAAGACCGCGTTGTTGCGTCTGGCAAATTGCCGCCACATCTGCCCCGGACACCTGCTCGGCTGCCCTCAACCCCGCACAACCGATTGACTTTGGTGTGTTCTACGCCTCCCACGCGCAAGCTCACCACCAGCAGAAAGGAATACCCCCAAAATCAACGCCATGTTTCCGGTACGCGTCCCGAGACACGAAAACCCCGCCGCTGGACCTTTGGCCGGGGTGTTTGTACGCTCTGCCGGACGCAGCCAAAGCCCAGCAAGGACCGCATGACCGATTCTCCCGCCTATCAGGTGCTCGCCCGGAAATACCGCCCGGAAACCTTTGCCGATCTTGTCGGTCAGGACGCGATGGTGCGCACGCTGAAGAACGCGTTCAAGGCCGACCGCATCGCGCAGGCCTTCATCATGACCGGCATTCGCGGAACCGGCAAAACCACCACCGCGCGGATCATCGCCAAGGGGATGAACTGCATCGGCACGGACGGGACCGGCGGCCCGACGACGGAACCCTGCGGAAAATGCGAACATTGCGTGGCCATCATGGAAGGCCGCCATGTCGATGTGATGGAGATGGACGCGGCATCGAATACCGGCGTCGCCAATATCCGCGAGATCATCGATTCCGTGCATTACCGGGCGGCCTCGGCGCGCTACAAGGTCTATATCATCGACGAAGTTCACATGCTGTCCACGGGCGCATTCAACGCACTTCTGAAGACGCTGGAAGAGCCGCCAGAGCACGTCAAATTCATCTTCGCCACGACCGAGATCCGCAAGGTCCCCGTCACCGTCCTGTCACGCTGCCAACGCTTTGATTTGCGCCGGATCGAACCCGAAACGCAGATCGCATTGCTGCGCAAGATCGCGACCTCCGAAGGCGCAGAGATCACCGACGAGGCGCTGGCCCTGATCACCCGCGCTGCCGAAGGCTCGGCCCGCGATGCCACCTCGCTGCTGGATCAGGCGATCAGCCATGGCGCTGGCGAAACCACCGCCGAGCAGGTGCGCGCCATGTTGGGGCTGGCTGATCGTGGCCGGGTGCTGGACCTTTATGACATGATCATGCGCGGCGATGCGGCAGGCGCGCTGACCGAGCTTTCCGGCCAATATGCAGATGGCGCCGATCCGATGGCGGTGCTGCGCGATCTGGCCGAGATCACGCATTGGATTTCCGTCGTCAAGATCACACCCGAAGCCGCCGAGGACCCCACGATCTCGCCCGACGAACGCAGCCGCGGCATGCAGATGGCAGAGGCGTTGCCGATGCGCGCCATGACCCGGATGTGGCAGATGCTGCTGAAAGCGCTGGACGAGGTTGCCAGCGCGCCCAATGCGATGATGGCCGCCGAAATGGCGATCATCCGCCTGACCCATGTGGCCGAACTGCCCTCGCCCGAAGAATTGCTGCGCAAGTTGCAGGACACGCCACCGCCGTCCAATGGACCACCGGGTGGCCGGGCACCAACAGGTGGCACCACAGCTTCGACCGTACAAGCAACTCCCCAACACGCACGCGGACCAGCACCCTCTTCCGGCGCAACCGCTCAGGGCGGCGCGCCCGCACAGGCCATCGCGCAGGATCACGCACTCGCGCGGTTCCCCACGTTCGAACATGTGCTGGACCTGATCCGCGCCAATCGCGACGTCAAGCTGCTGGTCGAGGTGGAAACCGGCCTGCGCCTCGCCGCCTACCAACCCGGCCGGATCGAATTCACGCCGACAGACAACGCCCCCGCGAACCTTGCCCAGAATCTGGGCAGCGCCCTGCAACGCTGGACAGGCAACCGCTGGGCGGTGTCGGTCGTGAACGGCGCCACATCTGAAACCATTGCCGAGAAACGCGATGCGGCGGCCCTCGCCCTGAAGGCCCGCGCGATGGAACACCCGATGTGGCAAGCCGTCATCGCCGCCTTCCCAAAGGCACGTATCACCACGATCCGCACCCCCGAAGACATCGCCGCCGAAGCCGGGGCCCAAGCCCTGCCAGAGGTCGAGGATGAATGGGATCTGTTCGAAGACGGCTGACCCCTCGCCACTTGTGACGCGGTCCCGCAATGCGTATTTCAGCGACCAAACCGACAACAAAAGGATTTTCAGATGTTCAAAGGCCTCGGAAATCTCGGCGACATGGCCGGGATGATGAAGAAAGCGCAGGAAATGCAGGGCAAGATGGCCCAGCTTCAGGAAGATATGCAGAATATCACCGTCACCGGCGAATCCGGGGCGGGTCTGGTCAAGGCAACCTGTTCGGCCAAGGGCGACCTGCGGGCGCTGGATATCGACCCGTCGATCTTCAATCCGGATGAAAAGGAAGTGGTCGAGGACCTGATCCTGGCCGCGATCAAGGACGCGCAGGCCAAGGCCAGCGAGAAAGCCCAGGACGAGATGGCCAAGCTGACCGAAGGCATGGGCCTGCCCAAGGACATGAAACTGCCCTTCTGATCCGGCAACCGGCGGTGCCTCTCCGGACGCGCCGCCCTACCTGCAAGGGAAACCCCGCTTGTCCAACACCCGCGATATCGACGCGCTGATCGACCTGATGGCCAAGCTGCCAGGCCTCGGCCCCCGCTCGGCCCGCCGCGCGGTGCTGCACCTTATCCGTAAGCGCGCCTTGCAAATGACGCCGCTCGCCGACCTCATGCAAAACGTCGCCGCCTCCGCACGGGAATGCGTGAACTGCGGCAATATCGGCACCGCCGACCTCTGTGACATCTGCACCTCCAACAAGCGCGCCAATGGCCAGATCTGCGTGGTCGAGGATGTGGCCGACCTTTGGGCAATGGAACGTTCCGGCGTCTTCAAGGGCCGTTATCATGTGCTGGGCGGCACGTTATCCGCGCTGGATGCCGTCGGGCCCGAAGACCTGCGCATCCCCCGCCTTGCGGACCGGATTGATGACGAAGAGATCACCGAGATCATCTTGGCCCTCAACGTCACGGTCGACGGCCAGACCACCGCACATTACATCGCCGACCAGCTGGAACATCGCGTGACGCTGACCTCCCTGGCGCAGGGGGTCCCGATCGGCGGTGAACTGGACTACCTCGACGACGGTACGATCTCAGCCGCCCTGAACGCCCGCAAACCGATCTGATCAACGCCCCTTTTGCCCATTCTCATTGGCCAAAATACTCCGGGGAGCGCGAGGGGCTGGCCCCTCGCTCCTGCCCTGTCCACGCACGCGCCCCATAATGACAGGACCAAACAAAAAAGACCCGCAGGCGCTGGCCAACGGGTCCCTGGAAATCGCGTCAAAAACCGTGTTACGGCTGCTCGTCATCCTCGCCGCTTTCCGGCAGGTTGAAGAAGCTGTCCGCGTCAAGATATTCGCGGGAATCGCGCTTGTCCGCTTCGTCCTCATCCTCGTCCTCGTCCCCCCGCGGGTCGGACAGGCTGAAGGTTTCCAATCCTTCAATCGCCGTCGGGATCCGCGGTTCGGCGGGCTGGCCAAGGCTTTGTTCGGTGGACAGCAGCTTGCGACGATCATCGTCCGACAGCGCGGCCCCCTCGGCCTGCTTCTTGGCCGAGGCCTTCTGCACGGCTGCATCCAGTTCGGACTGTTTGCACAGCCCCAGCGCGACCGGGTCGATGGGCTGAATGTTCGCGATATTCCAATGCGTGCGCTCGCGGATCGCCTGAATTGTCGGCTTCGTGGTGCCCACCAGCTTGGAAATCTGGCCATCCGACAGTTCGGGGTGGAATTTCACCAGCCACAGGATCGAGGCCGGACGATCCTGACGCTTTGACAGCGGCGTATAGCGCGGGCCACGGCGTTTTTCCTCATCGCGGGCGGCGGCGTTGAACTTCAGCTTCAGCCGGTTCAGCGGGTTTTTCTCAGCGTTGTCGATATCGTCCTGGGTCAGCTGATTGTTGGCGATGGGATCGAACCCCTTGACGCCTGTGGCCACGTCACCATCGGCAATGCCCTGAACCTCAAGCTCGTGCATGCCGACAAAATCGGCAATCTGTTTGAAGGTCAGCGTGGTATTGTCCACCAGCCAGACGGCGGTCGCCTTGGGATGCAGCAGTTTTGCCATCGGGTATCTCCTTACAAATCTTCCCCGATGCCTGCCTAGAGGCTGATCCGAGATCCGGACCGGTTACCATTGTCGGGGAACTTCGGGCCTATATAGTGGCGCAAGACGGAAGAGGAAAGAGAAAATGCGTTTGTTGGTATTGCTGTTTTTGATGAGTGCCGGGCTGGCCAGGGCAGAGGGCGAACCCTCGGGCAAATTCGACTATTACGTGCTGTCGCTCAGCTGGTCCCCGACCTGGTGTGCGCTCGAAGGCGATGCCCGCAACTCTCAGCAATGCGATGCTGGCCGCGATTTCGGCTGGGTGCTACACGGGCTTTGGCCGCAATATCACCGTGGCTGGCCGTCCTACTGCCGGACGCAGGAACGCGCGCCGTCGCGTCAACAGACAGCAGCGATGGCGGATATCATGGGGACAAGCGGGCTGGCCTGGCACCAGTGGAAAAAGCATGGCACCTGTTCCGGCCTCTCCGCGAAGGCCTATTTCGCCCTCTCCCGCAAGGCCTATGGCAGCATCACGCGGCCTGCCGTGTTTCGCAAGCTCGATCAGCCCGTGAAAATACCGGCCTTGGTCGTCGAAGAAGCGTTCCTGAAGGCCAACCCGACATTCGCGCCCGACATGGTCACCATCACCTGCCAGAGCGCGCGCATTCAGGAGGTGCGGATTTGTCTGTCGAAAGACCTTGAGCCGGTGCCCTGTGGCAGCGACGTCCTGCGTGATTGCCGGATGACGGATGCTCTGCTGGACCCCGTGCGCTAGGAGGCTGGCGCAACATCGGCTGCGGTGCTAACAGACCCCCGCAAACCGACCCGTTACGAGGCCCGAATGTCCAAGCTGATCCTTCACGTTGGCACCCATAAGACCGCCACAACCTCGATACAGAACATCCTGGCCCTCAACCGAAAAATGCTTGCCAAGCATGGGTTTATTTTTCCAAAACTAGGAACGGAAAGCGGCCAGCACGGGCTGGTGACCGACTGGATCACCTTGCCGCCGCAATACCAGTACGAAGAAGGCTCGGTCAGCGCGTGGAAGACTCTGGTGCGCGACTATGCCAACACGGACAAGACGGTTTTCGTGTCCTCGGAGGAGTTTTCCCGCGGCGATCCGAAACAGCGCATCAACCTTGCCGACATCCGCGAGCTGTGCTCGGAATTTGACGAGTTTCAGGTCATCTGCTGCATCCGCAACCAAGTGTCCTTTCTGCAATCCATCTACCTTCAGGTTGCCAAGTCAACCGTCGCGGTGCCGTGGGTCAGACTGTATGAACGCGCGCTGTCGCATCGAATGGCAACCGGAGTCCTGATGGATTTCAATTGGCTATACGGCCATCTGAAACGTGGTTTCGCCCCTGAAGAGATAAGTTTCTTCGTTTACGATCAAGCCATAAGGAGGCCTGACGGGATCATCGGCGAAATCATGGATCTGGCGGGGTATGGGCATCTGACGTCGCAGCTGTCGGCCCTCAGCGCCGGCGACAGCAACGTGTCGCAAGACCCGTTGACGGCCTGGGCTTCGGCGCAGATATCGATCAAGCAGTCGTCCAGCCGGAAACTTCTTAACGTCACCCGCAGCGTGCTGGAGCAACATTTCCGCGAAGGCGTCAAGACCACCGTCTATTCCGAGGCAGAGGTCGCGCGGATGATCAGTTTTTTCGAACCGCTCAACACTGCGTTCGAAGAAGACATTCGCAAGACCGGCCATGATCTGAAAATCACATGGCCAAACAAAGACCCCAATCTGGTGCACCGGAACCGGGTGCCACCCGCCTTCTGGATAAAGCTTGCGCGCAGGATGTATGACGAGAACCCGAAACTGCACTAGTTTCGGAGAACCCGCAAATCGCGGCGGATTGCCTTAGCCGACTTTCAGGACGATCTTGCCGATATGGGTGCTGCCCTCCATGCGCGCATGGGCGTCCGCAGCCTGTTCCAGCGGGAATTCGGAATCCATCACCGGGGCGACTTTGCCAGCGTCCAGCAGCGGCCAGACCTGTTCGCGCAGCGCATCCGCGATCCGCGCCTTCGCCAGATCCGACTGTGGCCGCAAGGTAGACCCGGTAATCGTCAATCTTCGCGTCATCACCTGCGCAAAGTTCAGCGCAACCTTAGGCCCGCTCAGAAAGGCGATCTGGACCAGCCGCCCGTCATCCGCCAAAGCCTTGATATTGCGCGGGATGTAATCGCCTCCTACCATGTCGAGGATCAGGTTGGCCCCGCCCTCGGCGCGCAAAATCTCGACGAAATCCTCCTCGCGGTAGTTGATCGCCCGCTCCGCGCCCAAATCCGTACAGGCGGCGCATTTGTCGGCAGATCCGGCGGTGGCAAAGACACGGGCACCAAACTGCCGCGCCAGTTGGATCGCCGTCGTCCCGATGCCGCTGGATCCGCCATGGATCAGGAATCGCTCGCCCGCTTGCAGCCCGCCCCGCATGAACACGTTGGACCAGACGGTGAAGAAGGTTTCGGGCAGACAGGCGGCTTGCTTGAGATCCATCCCTTGCGGGACGGGCAGGCAATGCGCGGCAGGAGTCGCGACATATTCCGCATAGCCGCCACCGGGCAACAGCGCGCATACCTCGTCGCCCACAGATGGCCAATCGACACCCGGCCCCACGGCGACAACCTCGCCAGCCGCTTCCAGCCCCGGCAGGTCACTGGCACCGGGGGGCGGCGCATAGGCCCCCGCGCGCTGCAAGGCATCCGGCCGGTTCACCCCTGCATAGGCGAGCTTCAGGACAACCTGCCCATGCGCCGCCTCGGGCCGTGGCCGTTCGACCAGCGTCAGCACCTCCGGCCCGCCGGGTTGTGAAATCTCGACTGCGCGCATTGTCTGTGTCATTTGCTCTGAACCTTCCCGATAACTGCCACAGCGCAGACTAGCCTCTCTGTGCCGGTCAGCAAGCCCCGACGCTTCGCACTGACCCGCAACGGATCTAGGGTTTCCCGGACCCCGACCAATGCCCCGGCAAATCACTGTCATGCCTGCGTACTGGTGCCTTGATCTGGCCCAACAACCAGTTTGGCCCTGCAAGCACCCCGCTGAGAAACTTGTTGCCGCGCACCTGCGCCTTGACCTTCTCGATCTGCATGACATCGTCGATCCGCCGATCCAGAAACGCCCATGTCGCCTGATGGTCGGGCGAATCGTCGCCCAGCCAGAACAGCACGGCAGAGCCGTAAACCCCCGACAATGTCGCGCGCTTGGTGTACCAGTTCACATCGTCAGAGATGTCGCCAAGCGTGTTCCAGATCAGATCGGCGGTGCCCCAGATCGCCTTGGCCCCGTCAGCAGCATGCATCGGCAGCGCGAACAGGGTTGTGCCACGGCGCACCGCCTCGCGGTCCTCGGCCGCTTCCAGACGATACCGCACAGCAGCGGCGATTCGATCTCGAAACCGCATCGCGGACAGGTCCGCCGCCTTCAGCCGCGCCACCATTTGCGCATCGCCGCGACGGTGAAAGGCCAGTGCCAGATCCACCGCGCCCCGCGGATAAAGCGCACGCGCCATCACCGGGTCCATTCCGGTATCCGCGACCGCCGCGCGGAACGTCGTTTCTGTCCAGCCGTCAAACGCGACATGCGTCAGGGCCGCATCCAATAGCTGCTCTTGCGGGGAGCGTTCACTGTCGGTCATCGGTGCCTCCGTTCGGTCATCGGTAGTGTAGACAAGCTAGGGTGGCTTTGCTATAGGGCCACCTCCTGCAATCCATGCAACTCGAACTTAGAAAGGTGGTGAAAACCACATGCAGGTTAGTGTTCGCGAGAACAACGTTGATCAGGCGCTTCGTGCCCTGAAAAAGAAGCTGCAACGCGAAGGGGTTTTTCGTGAAATGAAGCTCAAGCAACATTTCGAAAAACCGTCCGTCAAAAAAGCGCGGGAGCAAGCTGAAGCGATCCGGCGGGCCCGCAAACTGGCACGCAAAAAAGCACAGCGCGAAGGGATGATGTAAATCACTTTGCCCGGGGGTCATTGATGACCTTCAAGCTTACGAACAGAATGACGACCCCCGCGGCACCTGCCCGGGGGTTTGTCGTTTTCGGGATGTATTCCGGCGATCGGGTCACGACATTCCTGCAACGCCAACGGGTTTCCGGCACACTCCGCTGTCAGCGGGCTGGCGATGCCCGACGTTCCGCCCGGCGCAAGACGCCTAGATCGGCAGCGCGCTGGTTTTGAACACGGTGCGCAGGGCAAAGGAAGATTGCATCTGCGCCACCCCCGGCAGACGCGCCAGATGCTGCCGGTGGATGCGGGCGAAATCATCCGTGTCGTCCGCCACGATCTTGAGGATATAATCCGCCGTCCCCGCCATAAGGTGACATTCCTGCACATCCGGAATGCGGCTGACAGCCTTCTCGAATGCGTCAAAAATCTCATCCGACTGGCTTTGCAGGGTGATTTCCACAAAAACGGTTGTCGAGATGCCCAGTTTGCGCGGTTCCAGCAGCGCCACATACTCGTGGATAATGCCGCAGGCTTCCAATCGCTGCACCCGTCTGTGACACGCTGACGCCGACAGGTTTATCTCTTCCGACAGATCCGCATTCGAGATTCTGCCCCTGCGCTGAAGTACCCTGAGGATCCGTCGGTCCGTCTCATCCAATGTCATTATTCACGATATCTTTCAGAAG
The DNA here is from genome assembly GCF_048268605.1 of Primorskyibacter flagellatus. Classification (NCBI taxonomy): domain Bacteria; kingdom Pseudomonadati; phylum Pseudomonadota; class Alphaproteobacteria; order Rhodobacterales; family Roseobacteraceae; genus Primorskyibacter; species Primorskyibacter flagellatus. The sequence goes on along the minus strand of NZ_JBLWVF010000013.1, from coordinate 40,784 downwards.
GCAGCAGATTGCCCAAGGTTATTCGATACAATAGTGGTTTTACGAGCTATTTCTAAAAGCAGTTGCGGCAGGTCTGCGCGATCCTCCGCGATAATGGACCAGGAGGAGAGATCGTCGTGAAAATCGGATGCCCAACAGAGATCAAGCCACAGGAATTTCGGGTTGGCGTCACGCCCAACGCCGCACATGAGGCCGTGCAGCACGGGCACGAGATGCTGATACAGGCGGGTGCGGGCACCGGCGCGGGCTTTACCGACGAGGATTACATCGCCGCCGGAGCGCGGATCATCGAAACCGCCGAAGAGGTCTACGCCAGCGTCGACATGATCGTGAAGGTGAAGGAACCGCAAGCGACAGAGCGCAAGATGCTGCGCGAAGGCCAGGTGCTGTTCGCCTATCTGCATCTTGCACCCGATCCCGAACAGACGAAGGATCTGATGGCCTCCGGCGCGACCTGTATCGCCTATGAAACCGTGACCGACAGCCGTGGCGGCCTTCCCCTGCTGGCACCGATGTCCGAGGTTGCCGGACGGCTGGCCCCGCAAAGCGGCGCATCGGCGCTGCAAAAGGCCAATGGCGGCAGCGGTGTGCTGTTGGGCGGCGTTCCCGGTGTGCGCCCGGCCAATGTGGTGATCGTGGGCGGCGGCGTCGTGGGGACGGCCGCGGCGCGCGTGGCGGCTGGCATGGGCGCGAATGTCACCGTGCTCGACCGGTCCATTCCGCGCCTGTCCTATCTTGACGATGTGTTCATGGGACGCCTGACCACGCAATATTCCGACCAGCATTCGCTGGCGACGCTTCTGCCGCGCGCCGACATGGTCATCGGTGCCGTGTTGATCCCCGGTGCCGCAGCACCCAAACTGATCTCGCGCGAGCAGCTATCGCTGATGCAGCCCGGTTCCGTTCTGGTGGATGTGGCGATTGATCAGGGGGGGTGTTTTGAAACGTCGAAGGCGACCACCCATCAGGACCCGATCTATGATGTCGATGGCATCATTCACTATTGCGTCGCCAATATGCCGGGCGCGGTTGCACGCACCTCGACCATCGCTTTGGGCAATGCCACGATGCCCTTCATGCTGGCACTTGCCGACAAGGGCTGGCAGAAAGCCTGCGCCGACGATCCGCATCTGCTGGACGGGTTGAACGTGCATGCGGGCAAACTGACCTATTATGCCGTGGGCCGCGCGCTTGGCATCGACGTGACAGCACCGCAAGTCATCCTCAAACAGGCCGGCTGAAGACTGCCTGGAACTGCGTTCGCGTCTCGCGGGTGCGGGCGCAGTTCTGGTACCTCAAAGCACGACGATACCGCTATGTTTGGCCTTGTGTTCAGGCTCGACATGGATGGTGACGACGCAATCGGGTACACGCTCCAGCAAGCCTGCTTCGATCCGGTCACAGATGACATGTGCATCGTCCACCGACATTGCGCCATCCACAACCAGATGAAACTCGATAAACGTCGCCGTCCCGGCCTGACGGGTGCGCAGGTCATGCGCCTCGACAGCCCCCTCGGCCTGATCCGAGATCACCTCGCGCAGCTCCACCAGAATGTCCTCAGGCAGGCTTTCGTCCAGCAATCCGCTGAGCGAGGCGGCGATGACATGCCAGCCGGACCACAGAATGTTCAGCGCCACCAGAGCGGCCATCGCTGGGTCGATCCACGGCAGACCGGTCATGATCGCTATCAGCACACCAAACGTCACCCCGACCGAGCTGACAACATCCGACAGCAGATGCTTGCCGTCGGCTGCCAACGCGGGCGAGCGTTCAGTCCGTGCCGTGCGCAGCAGAATCCAGCACCACACGCCATTGATGATGCTGGCCACAAGGTTCACCGCCAGCCCCGACAACGGGGCGTCAAGGGGCCGCGGATTGGCAAAGCTTTGCCACGCCTCGTGCAGGATCAGGAGCGCCGCGATGACGATCATCACGCCTTCCAGAACGGCGCTGAAATACTCGGCCTTGTGATGCCCGTAGGGATGCGTGGCATCGGCAGGCTGCGCCGCCACACGGATTGCCATCAGCGCGGCGATTGCCGTAGCCACGTTGACGATGCTTTCCATCGCATCGGAATACAGCGCGACAGAATCGGTCATCCACCAGGCCAGCGCCTTGATGCCCAACACCAGGATGCCCACGAACAGGCTGCCCCAGGCGATCTTCATCGTCTTTGTCACGAATGCACCCCCGGCCTTGCTTGCTGCCTGATAGCCTGTGCACATCGGGGCGGCAAGCTTTACAGCGCAATTGATAATGTCTCGCATTTTCAATTACTTCAGATCGCGCAACGAAAAAGACCCGCCGCTGCTGCGACGGGCCTCTGGCTGTCACGTCCGATCAGTTCAGGCGGATTTCTTTAGAGAATCGCGGATCTCGATGAGGATATCCAACTCGGACGGGCCGGTTTCGACCTCGGGGGCCACATCATCGGGCTTTTCTGCAATCGCCTTGGCGCGGTTGACCATCTTGACCAGCATGAACACGACCCAGGCAATGATCAGGAAGTTGATGACGGCCATGATGAAAGACCCATAGGCAAAGACCGATGCCCCGGCTTCGCGGGCGGCTTCAAGGCTTGCACCTGCGGGCACTTCGCCTGACAGCACGGCATATTTGTTGGTGAAATCGATGCCGCCCGAGAACAGGCCGATGATCGGGTTGATCAGATCGCCAACCAGCGATGCCACGATCGCGGTGAAGGCTGCACCGATGATGATACCGACGGCCATGTCCATGACATTGCCCTTGGCGATGAAATCCTTGAATTCTTGTACCATTCCGGTCCCTCCAGACAACTACTCACACCCGTTAGGTGCGTTAAAAAACATAGTGGTTCCGGATTCGCACAAAACTGCGCCTTTGCATACGGGGAAAAAGAGTTACGTTCCGACCTCAGAGGACAAACACGAAAGAACATCATGGCCGACCTGTCGAATTATCTCATCAGCCGCCGCTGGCCTGCGAAACACCCAGAGCGTATCCAGCTATATTCCTTTCCCACGCCCAACGGGGTCAAGATCTCGATCGCCTTGGAGGAAATGGGCCTGCCCTATGAAGCGCACAAAGTCACCCTCGCGGATGCGGATGTCAAAAGCCCGGAATTCCTTTCGGTCAACCCGAACAACAAGATCCCGGCGATCATTGATCCCGATGGGCCGGACGGCACGCTTTTGGCCCTGTTCGAAAGCGGGGCGATCCTGATCTATCTGGCCGAGAAAACGTCAAAGTTTTTTGGCCGCAATGCCGCCGAGCGCGCCAAGATCGTACAATGGCTGATGTGGCAAATGGGTGGGCTTGGCCCGATGTTCGGCCAGATGGGCCATTTCCATTCCGGTCCGGGCAAGGAGGTCAAAGATCCCTACCCTGCCAAACGCTATCTTGATGAAGCGCGCCGCTTGATGAATGTGTTCGAAAAGCACATGTCGGACGGGCGCGACTGGGTGGCGGGGGATTATTCCATCGCGGATATGGCCATTGGCCCCTGGCTGCGTGCGCCGTCATTCTATGGCACGCAAGACCTTCTGGCATGGGACGATCACCCAAATCTAAAGGCCTATCTGGAGCGGTTCACAGCGCGCCCTGCCGTTCAGGTCGGCTTGGTGACACCGGCCCGCGACTGACAGGCTCTGCCTTCCGGCGCGTTCCTGGCGCGGCAAGGCATATTGCAGTACGTCATCCGCTCAGGCGGGCAGCTTGCCCGTCAGGACGTAGCGCAGGATCTGCGCCACTTCGGCAGGCGTGCGGGTAACGGCCAGCGCGGCGGCATCCACCTCTTTCAAGGCATGATCGTGGTCGGGCTGTTGCAGGATGATCAGCGATTTGCCAAGCGCCGAGGCGACACCTGCATCAAACGCCGCATTCCACTGCTTGTACATCTCGCCAAAGCGCACAACGACAACGTCAGCCTCTTCGATCCCCTTGCGGGTGCGGATCGCGTTGACCATCGCGCCCTTGCGGTCGTGCCAGAACTTGTTCGGCTCCTCCCCCAGAATAGCCACGCCGCAATCATCCGAAGCTGCGTGATCCGTCACCGGGGCGTCGAAGGCGATGTCCAGACCGTCGCAAGCGTCTATGATCTCTTCGCGCCAGCTGGTGTGGATTTCACCGGATAGATACACTCTCAACATCATCTTCTCCTTCATATCGCGCAGAGGTGGCTTATCCGCGCAGGCTGCCACCCGTGGCTTTGGTGACTTTCTCGACGATCTTGGCGCTGACGGCCTCGATGTCTTTTTCCTTGAGCGTGGCACCGCTGGGTTGCAGGCGCACCGTGATGGCCAGTGATTTCTTGCCCTCGCCCAGACTGCCGCCAATGAACTGATCGAAGACGCGCACATCCTGAATAAGCGCCTTGTCGGCACCGGCGGCGGCATTGACCAGCGCCAGCGCATCGACATCCGCATCGACGACGAAGGCAAAGTCACGCTCCACCGATTGCAGATCGTTCAAGACCAGCGCCGCACGGGTCGAAACCTGCTTGCGCGGCAGCGGAATTTCCGCAGGCCAAAGCGTGAAGCCCACCGCTGGTCCTTTCACATCCATCTCGCGCAGCACGCGGGGATGGATCTCGCCAAAGATGCCCATCACCTTTTTCGGACCCAGACAGATCTTGCCATGCCGCCCCGGATGCCACCAGTCAGAGGCACCGCGCAGGATCTGCACCTTGGCAGGCGCGCCCATCGCGGTCAGCACCGCCTCTGCATCAGCCTTGGCGTCATACAGGTCCACGGGCCGCGATGCGCCATGCACATCCTTCGGCCCCGTCCGCCCGACCAGCAGGCCCGAGACCAGCATATGCTGCTCGCCCGGCTCGCCGCCGTGAAAGGCCGCGCCTACTTCGAACAGGGCCAGATCGGCCTGCCCGCGCGCCTGATTGCGCGCCGCCGCCTGCAACAGCCCGGGCAAAAGCGCCGGCCGCATATGGCTGAGTTCCGAACTGATCGGATTGGCCAGCATCGTCGCATCATAGCCGCCCGCAAACAGCGCCGCCGTCTTGGCGTCGATGAAGCTGTAGGTCACGCATTCATTATACCCCAGCGCCGCCGTCGTGCGCCGTGCGGCCTGTTCGCGTTTCTGCATCGGTGACAGAACCGGTTTCGGCACGCCGGGTACGCGCGGCAAGGGCTTGCCCTGCAACTTGGTCAGCGACGCGATGCGCGCCACTTCCTCGACCAGATCGGCCTCGCCCATCACATCGGGGCGCCAGCTTGGCACATGCGCCATGTTGCCCTCCAGCCGGAACCCCAGCGCCGTCAGCGTCTGACGCTGCTCGCTTTCGGGGATGTCCATGCCGACCAAAGACCGCACCCGTGCCGGGTCCAGCTTGAAGGCGCGTTTCCAGTCCGGCATATGCCCGGCCACGACAACCTTGGACGCCTCGCCCCCGGCATGATCCAGGATCATCCGCGTCGCATGTTCGATGCCTTCGGGCGTCCATTCCGGATCAATCCCGCGCTCGAACCGGTAGCGCGCGTCAGAGTTGATCTTCAGCGCGCGCCCCGTATAGGCGGTGCGGACCGGATCGAAATACGCGGCCTCAAGGAACACGTTCACCGTATCCTCGGTCACACCCGTTTGCGCGCCGCCCATGATCCCGCCAAGGCTCTGCGCCCCCGCATCGTCGGAGATCACCACCATCCCCGGCTCCAGCCGGTAGGTCTTGTCATCCAGCGCCGCCAGTTCCTCGCCGCCCGCCGCAAGATGCACCCGCAGATTGCCCGAGACCTTGTCGGCGTCGAACACATGCAGGGGGCGGTTGCGGTCATAGGTGAAGAAGTTCGTCACATCGACGAGGAAGCTGATCGGCCGCAACCCGATGGCGCGCAGCTGATCCTGCAACCAATCCGGGCTTGGGCCGTTCTTGACCCCACGGATCATCCGGCCGAAAAACACCGGGCAACCGTCGCGCGCGTCCTCGTCAATCGAAACGCTGATGGACGAGGCAAACTCGCCCTCGATCCCGTCGCAATCGCGCGGCTTCATCTTGCCCAGACCCCGCGCCGCCAGATCGCGCGCAATGCCGCGCACGCCCAACGCATCGGGCCGGTTCGGCGTGATCGCAATCTCGATCACCGGATCGACCCTGGCGGGGTCATTCGCGGCCAGCCAGTCCACGAACAGATCACCCACCTCGCCCGAGGGCAGCTCGATGATGCCGTCGTGATCCTCGCCCAGTTGCAATTCCCGCATCGAGGCCATCATCCCGTGGCTTTCCACGCCGCGAATATTTCCGACGCTCAGCGTGGTGTCGATGCCGGGGACATAATCGCCGGGCTTGCACAGCACGACGGTGATGCCTTCACGCGCATTGGGCGCACCGCAGACGATCTGCTTGTTGCCTTCATTCGTCTCCACATTGCACACCCGCAGCCGGTCCGCATCGGGGTGCTGCTCGGCATGGGTCACCTTGGCCAGCGTAAAGGTCCGAAGGGCGTCGGCGGGGTTTTCAACCTCCTCGACCTCCAGCCCGAGATCGGTCAGCGCATCGGTGATTTCCTCCACCGATGCAGAGGTGTCGAGGTGGGATTTCAGCCAGGAGAGCGTGAATTTCATGGGTCGTCCGCCGCTTGTTTGCCTTTGCCGCCGTCCTTAGCCGAAAGGGGCGAGAGGGGAAAGGCCCCGGCGCTACTCGGCCCCCGCCCGCTTGGCCAATTGATCGACCTTGCCCATGCGCCACAGCTTGACCTCGCGCGTCAGGCGCAGGCTGGGTTTGCACAGAAAACAGAACGAGCCGATGATGAACAGCCAGATCGCGGGTGCCTTCATGCTGTCCCACAGAAACAGGACAGAGCCGATGGTGAAACTGATCGCGGCGGCAAAATCCACCAGCGTATATGCCAGCTCATAGGCCGCATAAACACGCTGCGTCTTTGCGTTGCGGGTGCGGTTGGAATGTCGGAAAAGCTGCATGGGGCACGTCTCGCTCTGCGGTGTCGGGAATGTCCGACTTAACCTAGCAAGCGCAAGCGAAAGTTCCGAGGCCTCTCTTTCCCACGTTCACCGCATCGCGCAAGTCGCGATAGGCAGATCCGCTGGGCCTAGTGCGCTCAGCCAACGTCTATTTCCGATGCTTTTCCGATGCCTCCGAACCAAACTCGGCGTCCCGCATAAAATGAATTAACGAACCTACTTTCTCATCAGTTTGACCAATAATCCTATCGAAGTATTTTATCAGGGCTTCGTTTGCAGTTCTTAGCGGCATCGAAGAATCCGATACCTCTCGCATTTCTTCTATGTCGTTCAAGGATACGTTGGCATAGACGCCAATAATTTCGCCTGCCTTATCAACAGCTGCATTCGTAGCTGACAACGCGAACAGAGCATATTCATTCCTTATCCCCTCATTGTAGCGCCCGATCTTATCGAAAACCGCGACAAATTGCTCAAGGGATTGTCCTTCTCCGCCCTTGAGCAGATTTATCTTAAGTTCTGAACGAGCACTTGCAATTAAATCTCGGGCGCTTGTGCATTTTTCGATGAACCTCCGATATGAAGAACGGCGCTCCTCGCCGAGCTTAAGTTCTCGATCACGTTTTTTCTGCCATGGATAGGCCACGAACGCCACGAGCAGAGCAGTAATCGACCCGATGATATATCCTGAAGCTGACTTGGGAGCCAAGCAATACGCAAAGGACCCAATCAAAATGAGACAAGCGACCGCAGTCCAGTTCAGGTCGCGAAACTGCGAACGGTCATCTTTAAGTTTGCTCAAGAACGCTCTGAACTTTACCCGCACTACCGTGACAACCCACCCCGCAGCGTCGGGACGTCCAGCGATGCGAACCCGTAATGCCGCAGCCAGCGCAGGTCGCTGTCGAAAAACGCGCGCAGGTCGGGGATGCCGTATTTCAGCATGGCGATCCGGTCGATGCCCATGCCGAAGGCAAAGCCCTGCCACTCGGCCGGATCGACGCCCGCCGCCGTCAGCACCTTGGGGTGGACCATGCCGGAGCCCAGAACCTCCAGCCAGCCATCGCCCTGCCCGATCTTGAGCTGCCCGTCCTCCCATGAACACTGAATATCAACCTCGGCGGACGGCTCGGTGAAGGGGAAATGCGAGGCGCGGAACCGCGTCTTGATGCCGTCCACCTCGAAAAAGGCGGAAAAGAACTCCTCCAGCACCCATTTCAGGTTCGCCATCGAGATGTCCTTGTCGATCGCCAACCCCTCGACCTGATGGAACATCGGCGTGTGCGTCTGGTCGTAATCGGCGCGGTAGACGCGGCCCGGCGCGATGATCCGACAGGGCGCGCCGTATTTCTCCATATGCCGGATCTGCACCGGCGAGGTATGGGTGCGCAGCACATGCGGCGGGCGGTCGTCGCCCTCGGCGCGGTGCATGTAGAACGTGTCCATCTCGGCCCGTGCGGGGTGGTGGCCGGGGATGTTCAGCGCGTCGAAATTATACCAATCCGTGTCAATCTGCGGGCCTTCGGCGACGGAAAATCCCATCTCGGCAAGGATCGCGGTCACTTCTTCCGTCACCTGACTGATCGGGTGAATGGTGCCCTGACGCACGCCGCGCGCAGGCAGCGTCACGTCCAGCCATTCGGCCCGCAACCGTTCGTCCAGCGCGGCATCGCCCAACGCAGCCTTTTTGGCGGCGAGGGCAGAGTTGATCTCGGCCTTCAGCGCGTTCAGCGCAGGCCCGGCAACCTGCCGTTCCTCGGGCGTCATGCGGCCAAGTTCGCGCATTTTCAGCGCCACTTCGCCCTTTTTGCCCACGGCCGTCAGGCGGATCTCCTCCAGCGAGGATTCGTCGCCCGCTTCGGCAATCAGGTTCAGATATTTTGATTTCAGATCGTCCATTGCCGCACCCCGGAATTGATTGGCATCCTGCTATCACAAGAGGCCGTGAATTCAAGACCAGGCGCGCGCAATCACCCGCGCCCAGCACGTTGCCTGCCAGGTGTTGAAAGTCCCAAAGGCGGCGTGGCCCGGCTTAGTTTCCGAAAATCTGGATCGGTGACGCCGCCAAAAGCTGCCCCAGCGCGGGCGATGGCGACTGGCTGAATTGGGTGTTCGCGTTCAACCCCTGCCCGATGATCTGCACCACCTGCGGCGAGCCCGCGAATTTCGTATGGTTGCTGGAGCTTGCATCATGGATCTTCGACAGGTCGATCACCGTCACTCCCAGCCGTTCCAGCATCGCCGTATCCGCCGCCCCGACGCGCGGCACCCCGCCCGCAATGCGGCGCGAGATACGCAGGGCGAAATCATCCTTGGAGACCAGCACATACATCTTTTCCCGGATCGACGCCGGAAGGATGCTGACCTGTGTGCGGAACAGGTCAATATCAATATCCGGCGCGGCCAGAACGATATGTTCCAGCTTGCCGTGACGTTTCAACCGTGAGGCCAGTTGCGCATCGACAAGCCCCTCCATGGTCAGGAAGGTCCCCATCGAATGGGCGAAGATGCCGAAACCCTCGGCATTGGTGCGGGTCAGGATCTGGGTGATTTCCTTCAGCTTGGCACGGGCCACCAGCGCGCTGTTCAGATCATAGACATAGCGCGGCGTTCTGGCCGCCGAGGCCCAGGTGAACAGCACCGGCACGCCCTCGAACTTCGTATCCTCGACGAACTGCGCCAGCCGCAGGATGCCGTCGCTGGCGCTGGTGTTATAGCCGTGAACGAAAAACATGACCGACCGCTGACCGGGAGGCCTTGTTGCCAACTCCTTGTTCAGCGCCGCGATAAAAGCGCCGTCGCTGTCAAAGACGGTCGGATCGACCACGGTGAATTCGCGCCTCGGGTCAGGCGGCAACTGCCGCGCACGCTCCACCCGGCCGGGCATATGGTTGGGCGGTATCGTGACCTCGACAGAGGCCAAGCCCAGCTCTGGCGCTCTTTGGGCGGTAAAGAACGCGCCCGTCACCTCGGTCGCCTGCCGCGTCGTGGCGATAAAGACTTTCTGACGGTTAAGATCGAAGGACGCTGCCGGGAAGTCCGGGTTGACCACGCCGATCAGTTCCGGCGGACGCCCGCAACCGACAAGAAACGACAGCACAAGCGCCGCAACGAGGAATTTCAGAGAGAGAATTCGGGTCATGCGCGCTCCGCTTGGCTGAGTATGGCGCAGCCCGGACGTGCTGCAAGCTGACGCAATGCTATCAGCGCGTGTGTGACCGGGCAATAACGTCATGAGCCGCCCGCAGCAGGTGCCGCATAAGAAAAGGGCCGCCTCCGAAGAGACGACCCTTTGATCTTTTCGACCGATTGCCAGGCTTATGCGGGCAATGCGGCTTTCGCCTGATCCACGATCGCGTTGAACGCTTCGGGCTCATGGACGGCCAGATCGGCCAGAACCTTGCGGTCCACTTCGATCCCGGCAAGACCCAGACCGTTGATGAAGCGCGAATATGTCAGCGTTTCGTCATGGCCGCGAACAGCCGCGTTGATCCGCTGGATCCACAGCGCGCGGAAGTTCCGCTTGCGGTTCTTGCGGTCGCGTGTGGCGTATTGGTTTGCTTTGTCGACAGCCTGACGCGCCACCTTGAAGGTGTTCTTGCGGCGGCCATAATAGCCCTTCGCTGCGTCTGTGACTTTCTTGTGACGGGCGTGGGTGACTGTCCCACCTTTGACTCGTGCCATTGTTCAGATCTCCTTCAGCGCGCGTAGGGCATCATTGGCTTGATGATCTGCTCATCAGCCTTGGCCAAAACGGTGGTTCCACGCGCATCGCGGATGAACTTGGTAGAGCGCTTGATCATGCCGTGGCGCTTGCCTGCCTGACCCGCCTTGATCCGGCCCGAGGCCGTGATCTTGAACCGCTTCTTGCAGCTCGATTTCGTCTTCATCTTGGGCATTTCCGGCTCCTTGATATTAGGTTCGGTTACCGCGCGACTCGGCATGCCACTTAAGCCGGACGCGCAGGCGAAGCCGCCCTATACGCGCAGCCCGCGCGGATGACAAGAACCGATCCGCGATTTCAGTTGATGATGCGTCCGATAACAGCAGCGAAAGCGCGCGGCACGTCGTCAAAAGTCAGCCCACCGGGTTCCAGATGGTACGCATAGCCGACAAGCCCGCCGCTGACGATCAACATGATCAGCGCAAATATCGGCGCGCGCCCGTCCGCCAGCGCAGAGGCCACCCGCGTGATCGAAAATGTGCCCAGAACGCAACCGAGGACGAGGTAAAGATCACTCTCCATGCCTCGTCCCCCCTGTTTCAAAAAACGCCGTCCGGCGCTGTTTCTAGTCCGGGTCGGTGCTGAAAATCAAACGCTCGTCGCAGGGCGCGACGCGCAGAATGTTGGTGGTGCCGGGGACATTGAAAGGCACACCCGCAGTGACCACGATATGATCTGTGGCAGAGGCATACCCCCCTGCCCGCGCTGCCCGCGCAGCACTGACCACCGCCTGTTTGAACCGCTCAAGCACTCCGGTCATCACGCAGTTCGTCCCCCAGCTCAGCGCCAGCCGGCGCGCGGTTCCACGCTCCGAGGTCATGGCGATGATCGGCACCCGTGGCCGTTCACGCGCTGTCAGCAGCGCCGTGGTGCCCGATTGCGTAAAGCAGCAGATCGCCTTGATATCGACATTCTCCGCAATCTCGCGCGCGGCAGAGACGATCGCGTCGGAAACCGAGGTCCGGTCGACCTTGCGGCTGGCCTCGATGACTTCCCGGTAGGTTTCATCCGCCTCGACCTCGCGGGCGACGTTGTCCATCGTCTGAACCGCCTCGGTGGGATACTGGCCGGCCGCCGATTCCGCCGACAGCATGATCGCATCCGCGCCTTCATAGATCGCGGTCGCCACATCGGACACTTCAGCCCGTGTCGGCATCGGCGATTCGATCATCGATTCCAGCATCTGGGTCGCGACGATCACCGGCTTGGCCGCCCGGCGGCAGCGACGCACCAGACGCTTCTGGATCGGCGGCACGTTCTGCACCGGCAGTTCCACACCCAGATCGCCGCGCGCCACCATGATGCCGTCCGACGCCTCAAGGATTTCCTCGAAGGATTTCACCGCGGTCGGCTTTTCGATCTTTGACAGGACCGCGGCCCGGCCATTGACCAGTTCCCGCGCTTCCCAGACGTCCTTGGCGCGCTGCACAAAGCTCAGCGCCAGCCAATCCACGCCCAGCGCGCAGACAAATTCCAGATCCTTGCGATCTTTTTCCGACAGCGCCGCCAGCGGCAGTTCCACATCCGGGACGTTCACGCCCTTGCGGTTGGAAATCGTCCCACCGGTGATCACGGTGCAATCCGCGAAGTCCGGGCCGCATTGTTCTACCTTCAAACGGATCTTGCCGTCATTGACCAGCAGATGCGCGCCGTCTTCCAGGGCGGCGAAGATCTCGGGATGTGGCAGGCGCACGCGGTTGATGTCGCCCTTGGTCTCATCAAGGTCCAGCCGGAATGCCGCCCCCTCGACCAGTTCTTCCTCGCCATTGGCAAATTCACCCACGCGCAGCTTCGGCCCCTGAAGATCGGCCAGAATGCCGATGGTCGAATCAAGATCCTTCTCGACCTTGCGGATGATCTCGTGGCGCTTGCTGATCTCGTCATGGCTGCCATGGCTCATGTTCAGACGAAACACGTCCGCCCCGGCCTCGTGCAAGGCCCGAATGGTTTCGTAATCGCTGGAGGCAGGGCCCAGCGTGGCGACGATCTTGACGTTCCGCAGGCGTCTCATATCAGCTATTCCTTCGCATATTGATTTTCGCAGGCGGGATCGGCGCAGCAATGTTATCGCTAACGAGCCCTTTGGGGCGTTATTGCCCATTTCACATTCTGACGCAACTGCCCTATGCAATCGCCAAGCAACATGAAAATCACATGACGTATCAACCATATTTCATCGAAGGTGCGCAACGCCCGTCTCGCTGGATGGTCACCTGCGATCACGCAAGCAACCTTGTTCCACCGGCTCTTGGCGGCACATTGGGGCTGCCCGAAAGCGAAATGGCGCGTCATATTGCCTATGATATAGGGGCCGCAGGCGTCAGCCGCGCCCTTGCAGACGCGCTGGATGCCCCGGTGGCGCTGTCCAACTTCTCGCGGCTGGTCATTGACCCCAACCGCGGCGAAAATGACCCGACCCTGCTGATGCGGCTTTATGACGGGACGGTGATTCCCGGCAACCGCCATGCCGATACCGCAGAGCGCGAGCGTCGGCTTGACGCCTATCACCGGCCCTATCATGCGGCACTGGAGGAAGTGGCGGCGCTGCATCCGAAACGGGTGATCGTATCGATCCACAGCTTCACGCCACAGCTCAAGGGGCGGCCGCCGCGCCCGTGGCATATCGGCGTGCTGCACGCCTATGACGAACGCCTGACGGAACCGATGTTTCACCGCCTGACCGCCGAGGGCGATCTGGTGGTCGGGATGAACCAGCCTTACGGCGGTCACCTGCCCGGCGACTCGATTGACCGGCACGCGCTGCAACATGGGCGGCTGAATGTGCTGATCGAACTACGCCACGATCTGATCGCCACACCGGATCAGCAACATGCCTGGGGCCAGCGACTTGCACCGCTGCTTGAAGCAGCCCTTGCCGATACCCACCTTTGAATGATGGCCAAGGCCACCGACAAGGAGACACGACATGGATGACCAGACCCGCATCGAACTTGAGGCCGCCGCCTTTCGCCGCCTGCGCCAGCACCTGATGCAAGACCGCACCGATGTGCAGAATATCGACATGATGAACCTTGCCGGCTTCTGTCGGAACTGCCTGTCGCGCTGGTATCAGGAGGCCGCCAATGAACGCGGCATCGAGATGTCAAAGGACGAAGGCCGCGAGGCGTTCTACGGCATGACGATGGACGACTGGAAAGCCAACTATCAAACCGATGCGGGCGCGGATAAGCAGGACGCCTTCAAGAAGGCCTTCGCCGAAAATGTCGGCCCCAAGGGCTGACAGGGCAATGGCTGGCGATGATCGGCTGACAGGGTTTGTGCAAACCGCGCTGGCCGCCGGCCACGACCGGACAGAGATTGCCGCCCGGCTGCGCGCTGCGGGCTGGTCGGCAAGCGAAATCGACCATGCAATGGGCCAATGGGCGCAAGACGGTTTTGCCCTGCCTGTGCCGAAGCCATTGCCATCTCTGGGCGCGCGTGACGCTTTTCTTTACGCATTGATGTTCACGGCATTGGCCGTGGTTCTGGGCTTTTCCGTTCCGCTCGGCTTTGCCCTGATCGACAGTTGGCTGCCGGACCCGGCCGACAGAATCATGCGTCTGGCAGCGCGGATGCGCTGGCCCATTGCCGTGCTGATCATATTCCTGCCGCTGTTCCTGATCCTTGACCGCAAAATGGCCCGCGCCACACGGCGTGACGGGGCGCAGCGACGATCCCGCGCGCGAGCGGTGTTGGGCTTTCTTGCCCTGTTCCTTGCCGCGATGACCCTTCTCGGGGATGCCATTTCCGTGGTCTTCACCTTCCTGTCGGGCGATCTGTCCCTGCGCTTCGCGGCAAAATCCGCCCTTGTCGCCCTGCTGGCGGCGCTGGCCTTTCTGTATGTCAAAGGCCTGATGGCCTCCGATCCGACAAAGGCTGAAAATGAGACCTGACCGACTTGCCGTCTGGTGCCTGACTGTTCTTGTCGCCGCGATGCTGGCGCTTGCGCTGATGCAAACCGGCGGGCCGGGCATGGGCCGGGCCGAGAAACGCGACTTTGCCCGGCTCAATGATCTGACCGAGCTTGAGCGCTTTGTGGTTTGCGTCGCGCGCAAGGGCGGGCAAGACACCCTGCCCCCGACCCTGTCGCCGGTCGCCGCCTGCCCGGAGGACACGCCCCGCGAGGATCGGTTCACTGGCGCGCCCTACCGCTACGAGCGGCAAAGCGACACTACCTTCCAGCTTTGCGCCCGCTTCGAAGTGCCCGAGCGTCTGGACTATCGCGCCAGTCAACTCGACGACGAAACCGGCTGCATCACCGGACTATATGAACGGCCCGCGATGCTGAACGAGTAAACAAACCCTTGTTGCATCGCGCGCCAGATTTACATTTTATTGTTTATTATTAATTGCTTAGGTTTCGCCGCGAAACCTCAGACGGCAGCCTTGCGGCTTTCCTCCAGATAGATCTCGCGCAGCCGCAACGCCTTTGCGCCCGGCACCCCGTCACCGATCGCCACGCCGTCCATCGCTACCACCGGCATCACGAAGGTCGAGGCCGAGGTGATGAACGCCTCATCCGCCTGTTTGACCTCGTCGATGGTGAAATTGCGTTCTTCCACCTCCATCTGCGCCTCGCGGGCAAAACGCAGAACGGCCGCACGGGTGATGCCGTGCAGGATGTCCTTGGACAGCTCGCGCGTGATGATCTTGTTGCCCTTGACGATATAGGCATTGTTCGAGGTGCCCTCGGTCACGAAACCATCCTCGACCATCCAGGCATCATCCGCGCCGGCCTTCTTGGCCATCATCTTGCCCATCGACGGATAGAGCAGCTGCACCGTCTTGATGTCGCGGCGGCCCCAGCGAATATCCTCGATGGAGATAACCTTGATGCCCTGTTTCGCCACGGGACTATCGGCCAGACCGGGCTTGTTCTGGGTGAACAGCACGACGGTCTGCGCGGTCGCTTCGGGATCCGGGAAGGCAAAATCGCGGTCCGCAGGGGCACCGCGGGTGATCTGAAGATAGATCATCCCCTCGTCGATCCCGTTCACGCGGACCAATTCGCGGTGGATTTCCAGCAACTCGTCTTTGGACATGGGCATGCCCATATCCAGTTCGGTCAAGGACCGTTCCAGCCGCACCGCGTGGCCGTCAAAGTCGATCAGCTTGCCGCCCAGAACGCTTGTTACCTCGTAGACCCCGTCCGCCATCAGAAAACCCCGGTCAAAGATCGAGATCTTGGCGTCGGCCTCGGGCAGGTAGTCGCCATTCACATAGACGGTGCGGCTCATGTCGTGGTCCTTTGTTCTGTCGGGTGTGACACCCGGTCGTGGCTAGCGGGGCGGATCACCCCCAAAGTGCGGCTTCGGACGGGTGAACCCCCGCCTCGTCGAAAACCAGCGCGTCGTCACGGTCTTTAGCCAGCAGGAGCGGCCCGTCAAGGTCCGTCACCTCGGTCCCCTGTGCCAGCAACACCGCAGGCGCCATCGCCAAAGAGCTTCCGACCATGCAACCGATCATCACGCGAAAGCCCAACCGCCGCGCCCTTTCGCGGGTGGCCAGCGCCTCTGTCAGCCCGCCGGTCTTGTCCAGCTTGATATTGACCATGTCATAGCGCCCCTGAAGCCGGTCCAGATCGTGACGATCATGGCAGCTTTCATCAGCGCAGACCGGCACTGGACGCGCGATCCCGTCCAAAGCGGAATCGTCGCCGGCAGGCAGCGGTTGTTCAACCAGCGCCACACCAAGGCGGCTGAGATGCGGAGCAAGATCGGCGTAGATCTCGGCGCTCCAGCCCTCATTCGCGTCAATGATGATGCTGGATTTCGGCGCGCCCGAACGGACAGCCTCCAACCGGGGCATATCGTCGGGCGTGCCAAGCTTGATCTTCAGCAAGGGCCGATGGGCGTGCTTGGCGGCAGAGGCGCGCATCGCGTCGGGTTCGTCCAGTGACAGGGTATAGGCGGTGATCTCGGGATGTGGAGGTGCCAGCCCGGCCAGTTCCCACACCCGCTTGCCCGATGCCTTCGCCTCCAGATCCCACAGGGCGCAATCCACGGCATTTCGCGCGGCACCAGCGGGCAGAAGGTTCTGCAAGGCCGTGCGGTCAAATGCGGCGGGAAGACCCGCGATCTGCGCCTCAACGCTGTCCAGCGTCTCATCGTAGCGGGCATAGGGCACGCATTCGCCCCAGCCGGTCACGCCATCCTTGGCGATACGGACGGTCAGCACCTTGGCCTCTGTCCGGGCACCCCGGCTGATGCGGAACACCTGCGCCAGCGGGAACGCATCGCGCGTCACGTCTATCTGCACCGGATATACTCCTGTTTTGGCTGCCCGTCGCAACCTGCCACGGGCGAAACCGGAACTCAAATGGCAGCCAGCGTCTTCACCAGCTTTTGCGTCCCAAAGCGGAACGGATCGGTCGCAGGCAGACCCATGCGCTGCTCTAACCCCGCCAGATAATCGCGGGCCTCGGCCTCTTCCATCGCCTGCGTGTTGACCGAGATGCCCACCACCTGACAGTCCGGATTGGCAACCCGCGCCAGTGGCAGTGCCGTGTCGCGCAAGACCTCCAGTGACGGCAGTGCGTAGCCCGGCAATCCGCGCATATGGGCGCGCGAGGGCTCGTGGCTGAGGATCAGCGCATCGGGCTGGCCGCCATGGATCAAGGCCATCGTCACGCCGGAAAAGGAGACGTGGAACAGGCTGCCCTGCCCCTCGATCACGTCCCAGTGGTCACCGTCATTGTCGGGCGTCAGCCATTCCACAGATCCGGCCATGAAATCGGCCACGACCGCATCCAGCGGGATACCGTCACCGGTGATCAGGATGCCGGTCTGTCCGGTGGCGCGGAAGGTGGATTTCATCCCCGCCGCCCGCATGTCCCGGTCCAGCGCCAGCCCGGTATACATCTTGCCGACAGAGCAATCCGTCCCCACCGCCAGAACGCGCTTGCCGCGCCGTTTGACCCCGTCGGCGATCGGGTAATTCACAGACGGCACCCGCACATCATGCAGCGTGCGTCCGCATTCGGCCGCCACGGCCACCAGATCGGGCTCATCCCGCAGCAGGTTATGCAGGCCCGAGGCAAGGTCAAAGCCTTCCTCCAACGCGGCCACCAACACCTTTTTCCAAGCCTGCGAAATCACGCCGCCCCGATTGGCCACGCCGATCACCAGCGTCTTTGCCCCTGCTGCCTTTGCCTCGGCCAGGGTCATGTCCGGCAGCTTCATATCGGCCTTGCAACCGTCCATCCGGAACTGGCCGACAGCATTGTCGGGCCGCCAGTCGCGAATGCCCTGCGCGACTTTTGCTGCAAGCGCATCAGGGGCATCCCCGAGAAACAACAGGTAGGGGGTCTGGATCATGGCGGCACCTCTGGATCTGTATCAATTTTGTCTGCGACCCTAACAACTGGGGCAGTGAAAGAGTTTCGCAAGTTATGGGTGCAGGCGCGCAATTGCACACGAATCTTCGACAGATTGATAATTGCTTGCAAGAACTGTGCTTCAGACTTGGGCAATGCGGGAATATTCATCACCATATCGCGGCAGGGAACACGAACACGCCCTCCCCGGCGGGCCGCCTGAGAAAGTCCCCTTGATACGCGGCGTTTCTTTCGCCGCAATCCGTTTTCGACAGGAGCGCTGTCAAATGCTGCAAGCGCACATTCGCACTTGCAGCAACGCACGCAAGAATATACTAGCCGAAGCGATAGATACGCAACTTCCTTACGCAGAGGCCCGACCATGTCCTTCCGCATTCAGCCCACCCCCGTCGCCCGCCCGAACCGCTGCCAACTGTTCGGCCCCGGCTCGCGTCCCGCGATCTTCGAGAAGATGGCGGCAAGTGCTGCCGATGTGATCAACCTTGATCTAGAGGATTCCGTCGCCCCCACCGACAAGGATTCCGCCCGCGCCAACATCATTCAGGCCATCGGCGACATTGACTGGGGCAACAAGACGCTGAGCGTGCGGATCAACGGGCTGGACACGCCCTATTGGTATCGCGACGTGGTGGATCTGCTGGAACAGGCAGGCGAACGGATCGACATCATCATGATCCCCAAGGTCGGATGCGCCGCCGATCTGTATGCCGTCGATGCGCTGGTCACGGCCGTGGAACGCGCCAAGGGGCGCGGCAAGCCGCTGGGATTCGAGGTGATCATCGAAAGTGCGGCGGGCATCAGCCATGTCGAGGAAATCGCCTCTGCCACGCCACGTTTGCAGGCGATGAGCCTGGGTGCGGCCGATTTCGCAGCCTCGATGGGCATGGCCACTACGGGCATCGGCGGCACGCAGGAAACCTATTACATGGCGCGCGAAGGCCAGAAATACTGGTCCGACCCGTGGCATTGGGCGCAGGCGGCCATCGTCGCGGCCTGCCGCACCCATGGCGTGTTGCCGGTGGACGGGCCGTTCGGCGATTTTTCCGATGATGAGGGGTTCCGCGCACAGGCGCTGCGGTCAGTCACTTTGGGCATGGTCGGGAAATGGGCGATCCACCCCAAGCAGGTGGCAATTGCCAACGAGGTTTTCACGCCCTCCGACACCGCCGTGGCCGAGGCACGCGAAATTCTGGGCGCGATGGAGCAAGCCAAGGCCAAGGGCGAAGGGGCAACCGTCTACAAGGGGCGTCTTGTTGACATCGCATCGATCAAACAGGCCGAAGTGATTGTGAAACAATCGGAAATGATCGCGCAAAACACCTGAATTCGAGAGCGTTTACGACCTCGTAACGATTGCGCATGTATGACGCGTATAGGTGTGTTTGTCCCGGAGACCTGCCATGTTGCAAGGGTACAATGTTGTCGATTTTGCCGGCCCGATCGGGTTGTTGTGCGTTCTGATCGTTGGCGTGGGCGAAATCCGGCGCTGGCTGTCCAGTCCGAAGCAGGCGCAGTATGTGCTGGGCGCGATCTTCGGTCTGGTCGCCGTGATCGAGATGGAGATGCCGATCAGCCCGTTTGAGGGCGTCATCATCGACCTGCGCATCGTCCCTGTCATTCTCGCCGGGGCTTTCCTGGGCTGGCGCGGTCTGGCCGTCTGCCTTGTCATGGCGATTACCACGCGTCTGTATATCGGCGGCGTCGGTGCCGGTTCGGGTGTTGCATCGGTGGTGATTTCCGGCGCGCTGGGTGCACTGTGGACCGGCGCGACACGGGCGCATCTGCGCCGGAATTTCTGGCATCTTTGTCAGCTTGGCCTGATCTCCGGCCTGTCCTTTGTCAGTGCGGCGTTGCTTCCTGCGGATATTGCAATCTGGTTCGTCTGGAACGCCGCACCGATTCTCTGGCTGATCTATCTGGTGACCATTCCTATCGTGGGGGCATTGATCCAGCGAGAGATCCGCCGGATCGAAGCCGAACATTTCATGCGGGAGGGTGCCTCGACCTGTCCGGACAGCGGATTGTTGCGCCCGGCCTCGTTCATCCGCGAAACCCTCCAGCTGGCCGCAACAGAACCCAAGGGCACGGTCGCTGGCCTGTTGGTGATCTGGCCGGTCTACGCAAAATGGCTGGGCACGTTCTGGGGCAGCGGGCTGACCAGCCGTGTGCAGGCCGCTATGGCCATTGCGCTTGTCGGAAGGTTGACCCATTCCGGCAGGATTGGCCTGTCCCGGCATGGGCACCTTCTGGTTCCGTTGACTGCGGAAGAGGTCGCGCAACACCAGGACGCCACCGAAAGCCTGTCGCGCCGCCTTGCACAAACCGAACTGCGCCTCTCGGCCGGACAGAAATTCCGCTTTGGCGCAAAGTTGCGGGTGCTGCCGGCGCAGAACGACGCGGAACTTTTCGATCTGCTGCAATCCGTCGAGAGCATCGAGTCTCCTTCGGCAATGTCTTGCGATGGGCAGCCAACCTCATATGCGGCGGCGCAAGCGGACAAAGGCGCGCGCCAGAGTCGCGATTCGTTGTTCGCCAAGCTTGACGCGACGCTCGCCGTGTCCAGAACGGATACGGTCAGGCTGAACGACTGAACATAACCTAACTGCGTTCATCCTTGGGTGACCCCATCACGACGTAGGACGTGATCGCGGCCACCTGCGGCAATGTTCCCAGAACCTCGGTATGGAAATGTTTGTAAGCAGCAAGATCGGCGGCTTCGATCCGCAACAGATATTCCACGGAGCCGGTGATATTGTGGCACTCTCGGACTTCGGGGCTGCGCGAGATTGCGCGCTCGAACGCTTGTTGTGCGGCCTTCGTATGCTGACCCAACCCCACCGTTACATAGGCGATGAACCCGGTGCCCATTGCCTCGGGGTTCAGCACCGCGCGATAGCCAGAGATGACGCCCGCCCGTTCCAGCGCCGTGACCCTGCGCAAACAGGCTGACGGCGACAGCCCGGCCCGCGCGGACAGGTCCAGGTTGCTGATACGCCCATCCTCTGTCAGCGCACGCAATATTTTGCGGTCAATTTCGTCAATGCCCTTCATAAATTGCATAATTAGTCCATAATTCCTACAAAATGCAACTTAATGACACGAAGCCCGCGCAATAAGTGCACGCATGACAGAAAACATCCTCATAGCGCTGGCAGGTTTTGCCCTTGTTTCGTCAATCACGCCGGGACCGAACAATCTGATGCTGATGGCGTCGGGGGCCAATTACGGCTTTCGCAACACCATCCCGCATATGCTGGGCGTGGGGATCGGATTCGTCGTGATGGTCGCACTGGTGGGCATCGGATTGGTCCGCGTGTTCGATGCCTGGCCGGTGGCGCATCACATTCTGACATGGGTCAGCGTGGCGTATTTGCTCTGGCTGGCATGGCGTATCGCCCATTCCGCCGCCCCCGGATCTGCCGATGGAACCGGTCGCCCGATGCGTTTCATCGAGGCTGCGGCATTTCAGTGGGTCAACCCGAAAGCCTGGACCATGGCACTGAATGCAATCACGCTTTATGCGCCCGAAAGAAACCTGGCTTCCGTTCTGCTGGTTGCCGCGATTTTTGGCGCGATCAATCTGCCCAGTGTCTCAAGCTGGACCCTGATGGGGCAGCAGATGCGACGCGTGCTGAGCAATCCGCGCAGGCTTCAGCTATTCAACTGGACCATGGCACTGCTTTTGGTGGGTTCTCTCGCCCCTGTTTTGATGCAGTGATCCGCACGATCCCGGCAGCAGTACTGGCACGCGCGCCAGCCTAAACGCGACCCGGTGCCAAAAATCTTGTTTTGTTGCATCTGCTCGATGGCCGCGCCATATAGCAGCAGGGACGCGAGACGGCAAAACGGAGCATGACATGACCCATTACCTCGATTTCGAGAAGCCTCTGGCCGAGATTGAAGGCAAGGCCGAAGAGCTGCGTGCCATGGCACGGACCAACGAGGAAATGGATATCGAGAAGGAAGCCGCGGCCCTGGATCGCAAAGCGGCCGACATGCTCAAAGATCTGTACAAGACCCTGACGCCGTGGCGGAAATGCCAGATCGCCCGGCACCCTGACCGGCCCCATTGCAAGGATTATATCGAGGCCCTGTTCACCGAATACACACCTCTGGCCGGCGACCGCAATTTTGCCGACGATCATGCGGTGATGGGCGGTCTGGCGCGCTTCAACGACAGGCCGGTGGTGGTCATCGGCCATGAAAAGGGCAATGACACGCAATCGCGTATCGCCCACAATTTCGGCATGGCCCGTCCCGAAGGCTATCGCAAGGCGATCCGCTTGATGGAGATGGCGGACAAGTTCAACCTGCCGGTGATCTCGCTGGTGGACACGCCCGGAGCCTATCCCGGCAAAGGTGCCGAAGAACGCGGTCAATCCGAGGCGATTGCACGTTCGACAGAAAAATGTCTGCAAATTCGCGTGCCGCTGGTATCGGTCATCATCGGCGAGGGTGGTTCTGGCGGGGCGGTTGCCTTTGCCACGGCCGACCGTTTGGCGATGCTGGAACATTCGGTCTATTCGGTGATCTCGCCCGAGGGCTGCGCGTCGATCCTGTGGAAAGACGCTGAAAAAATGCGCGAAGCAGCGGAGGCGCTGCGGCTGACGGCACAGGACCTTACCAAGCTGGGGGTCGCCGACCGGGTCATTCAGGAACCGCTTGGCGGGGCGCATCGCGACAGCGACGCGGCGGTGACAGCCGTGGGAAAAGCGATCCAGTCGCTTCTGTCGGATCTGGACAGCATTTCGCGCAAAGATCTGGTCAAGCAACGGCATCGCAAATACCTGAAGGTCGGATCGCGCGGGCTGGCCGCCTGAGGCCCATGCTGGCGTAACCTGAACGGGTCAGGCCGACGAATCGATGCGCCCCGGATCAGCCCGCCAGCATCTTCAGCCCCTGCGTCACATCCGACCGCACCGCCAGCCGCAACCCCGGCTCGTCCCCGGCCTTGAGTGCGGCGATGATCAGACGGTGAAAATGCGGCGGCTCGGTCCGATTGAGCCGCCCGTAAAGCGCCCGCATCGTCGGCCCCAATTGCAGCCAGACAGTCTCGGCCATGGCCAGCATCGCGGGGGCCTGAGCGCGCAGATAGAGCGTGCGGTGAAATTCCAGATTTGTCCGGATATAGCCAACCGCGTTGCGTTCCTCGACCATCTCGCCGACGCTGGAATTGATCGTCTGCAAGCGGTCAATCAGGGCCATATGCGCGCGCGGCATGGCGCGGCTGGCAAGCTCCACCTCGATCAGCGCGCGCAGGACCGCCAATTCCTCGATCCGTTCGTTGGACAGTTCCGGCGTGGACACCCGCCCGGACGACGACAGCGACAGCGCGCCCTCCGCAACCAACCGGCGGACGGCTTCGCGCGCAGGTGTCATCGACACGCCAAATTCCCGGCCAATGCCGCGCAAGGTCAGGGCAGCACCCGGTGCCACCTCGCCCACCATGATGCGGGCACGCAAGCGGCGATAAACGCGGTCATGGGCGGCGGCCGGAATCGGCTCTGTCTGGCGGGGGGCGGTCAACATGCGGAAATTGTGATCACAACCGGCAAAAACGTCAATCGCCAAATCGGTAGCGGTGCAATTCAGCCCCCTGATCTCGCAGCCAGTTCCGCGCCGGCTTCCAGTCGCCATAAAGCTGCGTGACCAGATCCCAGAAAGCCTGAGAGTGGTTCATCTCGGCCAGATGTGCGACCTCATGCGCTGCGACGTAATCCAATACCTCTGGCGGTGCCATGATCAGCCGCCACGAATACATCAGCCCGGCGTCATGCGTACATGACCCCCACCGCGACCGCGTGTCGCGCAGGGTGATCCGCGCGTAAGCACGCCCCAGCCGGGCGGCATGGCGGTCCGAGGCTTCGGTCAGCCGGTCGCGCGCCAGCACCTTTAGAAAGGCCGACAGCCGGACGCCGAAACGCGCCTCATCGCCGGGCACCAGAATCGCCTCTCCCTCGACGCACACGCGCCGCCCCTGCCCTTCGCCAATGCGCAGCATCCGCCCCTCGACCGGCAGCCATGCACCGCTGCGCAAGGTCACAGTGGTGGGTTGCGCTGACAGGTGGCCCCGCAGCCAGGCCTCTTTCTCGCGGGCGAAGGCATGCGCCTCTTTCACCGCCACATGCTTGGGCAATGTCATCGTCACGCGCCCGTCCAGCCGCGACAGGCGCAGGCTGATCCGTCGCGCCCTGACAGAGCGCCTGAGCACCACGTCGATAGGTGGGTTGCCAGGCAGGGTGAACTCGCCCATACGTCTTCCTCGGTCGGGACCGCGTCAAAGCCTTTGACACGACGTTGGTGTTATGGCAGGTGGCCCGGATCGTCTTCAAGACCACATGATATATGAGAGGGAATGCCCATGCCCAAAGAAGAATGGGGCGTCAAGCGTGTTTGCCCGACTACAGGCAAACGATTCTACGACATGAACCGCAATCCGATTGTCAGCCCCTATACGGGCGAGGCGGTCGAACTGGACAGCACGAAAAGCCGCATGATCGCGGCTGACGCCGAAGATGCATCCACAACCAAGGCGAAAGCCAAGGAGAAGGAAAGCAAAGACGCTCTGGACGATGACGAAGATGTCGATCTCGACCTGGGTGACGACGTGCTGGATGACGACGACGATGATAACGTCTCGTTGGACGACATCGCCGACGTGGCCAAGGACGACGACGATTCCTGACTCGAAATGAATTCGCGAAGGGCTGGATTTTGCTCTTGATCCCGCCCTTCGCATCGCATACATCGCAGCCCACAGCGTCGGTTGCGATGCTGCGAATGGGGCCTTAGCTCAGCTGGGAGAGCGCCTGCATGGCATGCAGGAGGTCAGCGGTTCGATCCCGCTAGGCTCCACCATACCGCACTTGAAAAGGGACACATAGATGTTCCATTTTCGTCAATGGTTTTTCCATTTTGTTGAAGATGAAACGCTTGAGTACCATGTCCTGAACTCAGCCGGTTCGGCGGATTATTTTGACAAGTACGTTTCAGGCTGCCTGCCTACCGTCATGATTTGACAAGTTATGAAGAGCTTTTTCTCTTCTCTGAAGCCAAGCGCTCGCTCAATACCCGTAAGATAATTGCCTCGATCTCGCGCACTCGCAGCCCGTGATCATAAGCAAGCTGATCAACGAGATTCGCAATCTCAGGATCCTTCGGTCCATACATGGGCCAATCGTGCAGTTCATGGCTGTCCGGGTGGTTTTTTGGTTCCATCGACTCATCTCCAAACTTAGCGTTGGCTGCCCTAAGAGCATGATTACATAGGCCACCGGCCGCATTCCAGCGCAACGGAACATCTCAAGTTCAGCTACTCGTGAGGACATTGAACTTTAACTGAGTGTATATTCCTGAACTTCCGAGCCTCGTACCCGCAACGCAAAACGCAAAGCGGGCGGAGAGCCGCCGTTCGCTGCGTCCAGGACGAATGGCCGCTCTGCGCAGCAAGGGGACGAGGAACTGGCTTGGGCGTCCGGGCCAAAGCCTTGGCGGCAGCCTGACGTTCACACGGCTGGCGAAAGACGGGATCGGCGGGCTGGCGCTGTTGCCGCAACTGCAGGATCGCGCAGCGGGCGTGCCTGTGCTGGTCTTCACTATGAACGAGAATCCGTCCCTTGCCCGCATGGCGATGGAACAAGGCGCGCTGGGCTTTCTGTCAAAGAACGCACCCCCGGAACAGTTCCTGCTGGCGGAGCGCACGGTGATGGCGGGGCCGACGTTTCTCGAGGCGCGCTTGGCATTGTCTTTGGTGACGGACGCGCGCACCGAAGACCGTTTCTCCGATCTCAATCCGCGCGAGGCGCAGGTGCTGCGCCTCATCGCCCAAGGTCGCAGCTACGATGAGATCGCCGGGTCGATCCATGTCAGCTACAGGACCGTCGCCAATGTCATTGCCGCGCTGCGGCGCAAGCAGTCTGTGCGTAACCTGACGGAGCTGATGCGCATCGGGCTGGAGATGGATGGCACCGCGCCTCGCCAGCTGGCCCGAAGTCAAGACCGCTCGTCGCCGTGTTCTATGGCAAATCGGATCAGGTCGTTCAGCCCCTTCGCGTCGAGCTTTTTCTTCAGCATCGAGCTGGTGTTGGCGGCGGTCTTGTAGCTGACGTTCAGATCCCGAGCGATCTGCGACAGGTCCAGCCCATCCCCCAGTTTGAACAGCACGTCGCGTTCGCGCGGGGTCAGCGCCGCCAGCGGGGACTGCGCCGCAACGCTGCGCTGCGTGACCAGGCGCATCGCGGTATAATGATCAAGGTAGATCTCACCCGCACGGATCGCCGCCAGAGCATCGCGAAAGCTGTTCGGCGGGGCGTTCTTTGACAGAAAGCCATGCGCCCCGGCTTCCAACACGCGCGAGGCAAAGGCGGGGCGGTCGTTCATGGTGAACACGAGGATCTGCATCTCGGGGCCCGTGTCACGCAGGGGGCCGATGCTTTCCAACCCGCCTGCACCCGGTAGGCCAAGGTCCAGTACCACAATATCGGGCTGGTGTTGGGCCGCGAGTTCGATCCCTTCCACGGCAGAGTATGCCGCGAGCACTTCGTCAAAGCCCGCATCGCGCAACATCTGCCGACACCCGAGATGGATCATCGGGTGATCGTCAATAACCAGTGCGGAACTCAAGCGAGGCTCGGACGCTAGCGAGGCCGCTCGCAGGCAATGTGTCATCTGTCCTCCCACGGCGCGTGTCATGCCGCTCCAGAAACAGATTAACACGACAGGTAGCGCGCAGTCATACGACTTTATGGCGAGTGAGGGTCAGGGCAGGACAGTGACGCTCCAGGCACCGCTGGCATTGACCTGTAGGTGATAGCGCCCCGGATTCTCGATCAGGAATTCTCCGCCACCTGCGCCACCACGATGCAGGTTCTGCACCACCGCGCCGCTGTCATCCAGCAGATAGACGACCATGATGACATCGGCGCTGTCAAAGCGCATCAGACGCGGCGTTTCCACGGTAAACTCAGGCGTGATGCCGCTGCCCTTGCCGGTGAAGCGTTCGCCCTGCACCGTGGGCGCAAGACCATCGTAGCAGGCCAGCCGCGCGGCGTCGGAAACGACCTCGCGGCAGGTCATCAGACCCGCCGCGAGAGTGTCGGCCCGGCTCAGGGAGGTGGGGAGTAGAGACCAGGCCAGAAAGGCGTGCATCACCAGTCGAAGGGACATCCGGTGCAGTTCTCCATGTGGGCGCCTTCCCAGATGGCATAGCGGATGTTGTTGCCCTCCATGACCGCCTCACCCAGATCCGCGTCGTAGAACTTGGATTCCTGCAGGTTCGAGGCCTTGATGGTCGCGCCGACGAGGCGGATCTTGGGCGCCCAGCTGGCTTCCATCGAGATGGCGGTCAGGTTGGCCCCCTGGAAATGCGCCCCCGCGAGACGCGAAAAGTCCATGTTCGCGCCGGTGAAGTCGGCACCGCGCGCGGTCATGCCCTGCATATGCGACTTGGTCAGCGTCGCGCCGCGCAGGTCGGCGCCCGAGAAATCGGCCCCCTTCAGCGTGGCATTGTAGAGGTTCGCCCGCGTCAGCTTGGCGCCGCGCAGGTTGGCGCCCATCAGCTTGACGCCGCGCAGGTCGGCATGGCTGAGGTCCACGCCCGGGCAGTCCGCGCCGGGCTTCAGCTCGCAACCGTCGATGACCAGAGGGCCCTCGCGCGGCGTTTCGGTGTCGACGATGATCGGATAGGTCGTGGCGGCGGCCTGCAACCGCTGGGTGTTGGACTGTTCCGCCTGTGCCGCAGTGGCCACCGCGAGGGCCGCGACCGCGCCGAAAAGGTTCTTTTTCATCACTGTGCTCTCCCTTGGAGTCAGGGGGCGACCCGAAAGCCGCCCCGATCAACCGTCTTATTCGGCGCTGGCCAGCAGCTCGTCTGGGATCTCGAAGACCCAGAACGACCCGCCCTGGCTGACCTGCGTGGTCAGCGTGGCCATGTCGCCGCCCCAGAGCGGAACCGCGCCGCCGTAGCCCGAGGCGATGCCCAGGTACTGCTTGCCGTCCAGTTCCCACGTCACGGGCTGCGAGATGATGCCCGAGCCGGTGTTGAACTCCCAAAGCTGCTCGCCGGTCTCGGAGTGGAAGGCCTTGACGTAGCCGTCCGAAGTGCCGGTAAAGACAAGGTCGCCCGCCGTGGCCATCACGCCGGCCCAAAGCGGGAATTCCTCGTTGTGCTCCCACTTCTTCTCGCCGGTGGCGGGGTCGTAGGCGCGCAGGGTGCCGATGTGGTCGTCGAACAGACGCTTGATGCGGAAGCCCTGGCCCAGATAGGCGGCACCGGCGTTGTAGGTGACGGTTTCGGTCCAGTAGTCCTCTGTCCAGTTGTTGGCGGGCACGTAGAACAGCCCGGTCTTCTGGCTGTAGGCCATCGGGTTCCAGTTCTTGCCGCCCAGGAACGGCGGTGTGACCTGGATCGTTGCGCCCTTGGTCTCGCCCTCTGCGGGCAGCGGCGGGCGCTGGCCCTCGACCTCGATCGGGCGACCGGTTTCAAGGTCAATCCCCTCGGCCCAGGTGATGTCATCCACGAAGGGGAAGGCATTCAGCAGCGCCGTCGGACGGTTGATGCTTTCGCCCTCGCGGTCCGACAGCGCGTCTATGTCGGTCACGTAGAAAAAGCCGTTCCGGTCGGCATGGGCGGCGGCGCGGTGTTCATTCCCGTCCTTGTCGGTGAAGTCGAAGAGCACCAGTTCGTTGTTGCCGGAGAAGTCCCAGGCGTCGTTCGGCGTATGCTGGTAGAAGCCGATGATCTCGCCGTTGGTCGGGTTCACATAGGCCTGACCGGAGGTATAGAGCGAGTCGAAGTCCTGAAAGTTCTCGCCTTCGGAGCGTTCCCAGGTGTTCCAGGGCGCCGGGTTGCCGGTGCCGACGATGATGGTGTTGGTCTCGGGGTCGTAGCTGGCCGACTGCCAGGGCGCGCCGCCGCCGTGATACCAGCTTTCCTTCTTGTCGGTGCCGGCCTCGTTCATCGGCCAGGAGGGCGCCTCCGGATCACCCGTGGCCACCGACTCTTCGCCGTTGAGGTTGCCCATGTGGCCCTCGACGAAGGGACGCATCCAGATTTCCTCTCCGGTGTCCACGTCGCGGGCGTAAAGCTTGCCCACCACGCCGAATTCATCGCCCGAAGAGCCGTGGATCAGCATGACGCGATCCGTCTCGGCATCCTTAACGATGGTTGGCGCGCCGGTCATGGTGTAGCCGACCTTGTGGTCGCCGAACTTTTCACGCCAGACGACCTCTCCGGTGTTCTTGTCCAGCGCATAGATCGAGGCGTCAAGCGTGCCAAAATAGACCTTGTCGCCATAGATCGCCGCGCCACGGTTCACCACGTCACAGCAGGGGCGGATGTCTTCGGGCAGGCGGGCCTCGAACTTCCACAGCCGCTCGCCGGTCTTGGCATCCAGCGCCCAGATGCGCGAGTACGAGCCGGTGATGTAGATCACGCCGTCATGCACGATGGCCTGCGCTTCCTGTCCGCGCTGCTTTTCGTCGCCGAAGGAAAAGGCCCAGGCCGGGCGCATGTGTTGCACGTTGTCGGCGTTGATCTGATCGAGCGATGAATAGCGTTGGGCATTGTTGCCCATGCCGTACATCAGCACGTCATCGGTGGATTCGTGATCGTTGAGAATGTCCTCCCACGTCACATCCGCCAGCGCGGGCGCGCTTGTCAGGGCCAGCAGCGATAGGCTGGCAACGGTGGTCTTGAGCAGTCCGGTCATTGTCTTCTCCTCCTTGAAGAATATGTGGCGAGGCTTTGGCGCCAGTGGTCAGGCGTTGCTGATCTTCCTCAGCGCGCGCTGTTCGTAATCGCTCCAGCGTTGGACGACGGAGCGGTGATATTCCTGCGGGTTTGCGCCGAGACCGGCGAAATCCGGGACAGGGCCTGCCGCCATCGCCTCGGCCGGGGTCAGGCCCAGCTCTGCGGCGCGGGCCAGTCGGTCATCGGTGGCGGTCAGATAAGCGCGGGTCTGTGCCAAGGCCGCGCTGGAGCGGTGGTAGGGGCCGTGGCCGGGGATCGTTGCCGAGGGGCGCAGCGCGGCAAGCTGATCGAGGCTGTCCTGCCAGGCGTCGATATCGGCGTCGGGCAGGCTTGGCGCACGGTCGAGGAACAGCAGATCGCCCCCGATCAACGTGCCGGACGTGTCATCGAGGATGGCCAGATCCGCCTGTGTGTGCCCCTGCAACGGCAGCAGCTTCAGGGGCCGCCCTGCAATCTTATGTGACCCGGCTTCAACCTGCGTATCAGGCGGAACCGGCGTCGTGCCGGACATCCAGGGGCCGAGGATGTTGTAAAGCGCGTCCGAATAACCTTGGGCATTCGTCGCAGCCAAGGCGGCGGTTTGACCAAGCGACAGGATCGGCCGGTCGGCAAAGGCCGCGTTGCCGAACCAGTGGTCGGGGTGGTGATGTGTGATCAGGGTCGCCGCCAGACCGCCAAGCCGTTGATCGGCAAAGGCCCGGACCTCTGCGCCCATGAGCGCGGTGGACCCGGTGTCGATGACGATGGCCCCCTCGCGCGTCTCCAGCAGGACGATATTGGCAATTGCGCCGCCGTTCGCACGGTCAAAGCCCTCTTGCGCGCCTTCGATCAGCCAGACGCCTTGGGCGACGTTATGCGCCTCGAACCCGTAGGACCGAGCAGCCACGGCGGCCAGCGGCAAGGCAAGGCACGCGGTTCCGGCAACGCCTGCCTTCAACAGCGCACGGCGACGGATATGTCGATTCTGGGTCATGCCGTCACCTCACCCTCGAAGGTGTATCCCATAGTGTCACGGGCGCGGATCGTGATCGGACCTTTGCTGCCTTGGGGCAAAAGGAAAGTCAGCGCGGGGTTTTCCTCCACCGGCTCGTGCAGGTCGATGCGGGCAAGGTCGCCTTGCGCATCTGTGAGAACCATTTCCGTCAGGTGATGCGCCGGGATGCCGGGGGCCAGCCCGGTGTCCATGGGATGGCGGAGCCAGACCCGCAGACGCCCCGTGTCAGGCCAGAGCCGCGCGCGCATCTCTCCGAAACCGTCCTGCCAATCTGGCCGTGCGTGCGCCGCCGCAGGTGCCGTGCAGCCGCCGCCCATGGCAGAGACGAAATGCCCGCCCATGTGCCATTCGCCCTGCGCCGTCTCGACGGACACGCGCAAAGGACTGCCGGATTCATACTTCACGCCAAAGCCCAACAGGGGCAGCGCGCGGCCCGGCCAATAGGTCAGCACCTTCGGGATCGGGCTGTAGTCGATGGTCACGACGATCCGCCGCACCGCGCCCAGCTCTGTCGCATCCAGCGTGAAAGGCACGTGCATCGCGTCCTCCGCCGCCTCCGGCCCCAGCACGATGACGCGTGCGTCATTGCGCCAATAGGTGGGGTTCCCCAGCCAGTCCTCCCGGTGGAGCGGCCACATGCCACTGTCCCACGGGTCGGCCTGTGCGGGCAATGTCGGCCCACGCATTGGCCCACCACCGGGCAAGGATTGGAGGAGAAGATGGCTCACCGCATTAGTCCCGCAGAATGCCCAGAAGCGCGTCCGAGGCGGCTTTCACCCGCGGCGGGTCAGACCGCAGAAGCAACGCGGCCTCTTCCAGCGCCGTGACGGATTTCGGCGCGCCGGACAATGCCTCGAAACTGCTGCCAACATCTATAAGCAGCTCCGCCACGGCCTCCGCGCCGGAGGCGTCGTCCTTCAACCCATCGACCTGCGCCTTCAGGGTGTGCAACTCGTCTTGGCGTGCGGCCAATTCCTGATCGTCGGGGCGGGTTTCGATATAGGTGCGGATCGCCCAGATCGCCTCCTGGCTGAGGATATCCGCGAAAGGTGGCATCTTCACCGCGCCGTTCTGTTCGTAGCCGTCCAGAACGCGGCTCAGATACCATTCATCGCCCCAGTCATCCGCTTCGAGATAGCGCAGATCGGGAGCCAACCCGCCGGAGATCGCCTCCAGCCCATGACAGCGCGCACAGTTGCTGTTGAAGCCCTTGGCGCCGATCTCCACCGCGGTCACCATCAGATCGCCCTCGGCAGTGCGCCAGGGGTTCTCCGGTGCCATTTCCTCCGGCAGGTCAGGCAGCCCGGTGGTGTCGACCGCCTGCGGTGCGGCATCCCCGTGAGACAAGGCCATCTGCGGAGCGAGCAAGGCCAGAATGCTGGCGAGACGGACGAGGGTATTTGGCATTCCGGGCGATCCTTTCGCGGCAGTTCAAGCGGTGCGGCGGCTGGCGGGCACCTTGGCTTTGACGTTGCCGGGATGGAGCGGTCAGGTATACTGCCAATAAGTCTAATGCTTTGATGTCATTGATAAAATGCCGAAAACTCCCGCCAGAATTGCCGTTTGTTCCTGCATCGTGATGGCCTTGGCCCAATGGGGTAAGGCACTGGCAGATGATAGCCTGTTCGATCCCTTCACGGGCTTCCGGATGGCGCAGTATCGCGCCCCGATCCCGGCCTCGCCCGATGGTATCGAATCCGTCACCACGGGCGATCTGCTTGAATTGACGGACAAAAGCGCGGTCTTGGTTGACGTGCATCCCCTGCGCAGCTTTCACATCGCGGAGGACGGGACATGGATTCACGCAATGCACCATCAGACCCTGCCAGACGCGATCTGGCTGCCGGTGGTTGGCTGGG
Source organism: Primorskyibacter flagellatus (assembly GCF_048268605.1). NCBI lineage: Bacteria > Pseudomonadati > Pseudomonadota > Alphaproteobacteria > Rhodobacterales > Roseobacteraceae > Primorskyibacter > Primorskyibacter flagellatus. The sequence continues at coordinate 8,207 of NZ_JBLWVF010000013.1, read as the reverse complement.
GCGTGATCGAACCTTGGGCGGAGGCGTATCTGGGAACAGCGCTCGCACACAGGGTTCAGCGAGACGCGCCGGTTGTGGTCTTTTGCCAGCTTGATTGCTGGCTCAGCTGGAACGCGGTGCAACGGGTGCGCGATTTGGGCTACAAGGCTCTTTGGTATCCCGGTGGGATCGACGACTGGCAGGCAGCAGGCCACAGCCTCGTGCCTGTAGAGCCGCTGCCGCTCCGGGAATAAACGGCACCCTCCGGGAAGGTTTGGAAATTCTGGTCGGGACGGATTGGCCGGCGCGCGACCATTGTATCATCGGCAAGGTGCGCCCCAAAGCTTAGGCTCGACGAAAAAAAATGCGGCAAGAGCCCGACCAAAGGAGGACGTTTGCAACACCTGACCTTGAAGTGGCGTGTCCTGTTGCTGATCGCCTCCGTTCACCTGCTCGTCATGCTGAGCGCAGGATATGTTCTGTTGGACAACGCGCGCACCGCCGTTGCGCGGGAAATCACCGCTGCGCAGGAAAGCGCGGCGATCCTGATCCGCGACTTCGCCGGTCAACGTACTGAAGATATGGCGACGTTTGCGGACGACCTGCGCACCGTCATCGCCGCCCCGCGTCATGTCCGCATACGTTACGTCCAAAGTAACAATAGCGACATCATTGAACTTGCCGTGTCCGAGCAGGAGGACGAGGACGCCCCGGAGTGGTTCCTCGACTGGGTCGCACCGGAGATCCCGGCCATCTCGATCCCGGTCGGCTCCTCACCGATGAAACCGTTCGGAGCGATCGAGGTCATTGCCAACCCGGATGACGAAGCCGCCGAAGTTTGGGAGGATGTAGAAGCCCTGTTCTTCGTCTGGATCGGGGCGACCGGCGTTCTTCTGATTGCGCTGACAGTCCTGGTCGGACAGGCATTCGCACCTCTGAAACAGTTCGAACGCGCGTTGGCACGGTTGACAGCTGGGGACTACTCGCACCGTCTGGACAGCCCACCCTCACCTGACCTCATGGAAATCTGGCAAGGTATCGTCACGCTTGCGGCCTCCTTGGAGGCTTCCGAGGACGCACGCCGCACCCTTTCTTCGCGACTGCTTGAATTGCGTGAGGACGAGCGGCGGGTACTGGCGCGGGAATTGCACGATGAACTTGGGCCGTGCCTGTTCGGCCTGAGCGTGATGGCGGATGGGTTGCGCAACGCCTCCGGTGGCGTCGGTGAAAAGGCCGAGGATATCGACTTGCTTGTAAGCCGCATCAGAAGCGCCAATCGGCGCATCCTGGACACGCTCCGGCCGGCAACCATTGGTAATCTCCCGCTGAAGGACGTGGTGACCGATCTTGTCGCGCAATTTGCCTGCGACCATCCCGAGGTGCATTTCCACGCCGACATCTCCGGTTCTCTGCCGCCGACGTCGGATGTCCTTGACGCCACGGTCTACCGCACACTTCAGGAGGCAATGGTCAACGCGCTGCGCCACGGCCAGCCAAGCGAGATTAGAATCCGTTTGACTTGCAAAGCCGAGCGTGAATTGGCCGTAGAGGTAACGGACAACGGATGCGGTTTGGCCTCTGGCTGGCAAGAAGGGCGTGGCCTGCTGGGAATGCGGGAGCGTGTTGACGCCTTCAACGGCCGTTTCTTCCTGACTGGACAGCAGGGAAATCCTGGCGCCTGCCTTCACGCGTCTTTCCGCATCCAACCCTGATATCTACATGGGAAGTTGTCACTGAGGTCTTACACCGGACATCCGATGCGCAGTAAACGAACGGCAGGTGTGGGCCGGGAGAGCGACGCCGCGCGAGGGCGCCCAAGCGCTTGGCCCTGCGGCGCAGCGAAAGTCGGGAGCGAGCCCTTTTCGTCTATGCTGAAACCCAATATCATTGAGCGACCCCTTTCGCGTTCGGCGCGACGGGAATGTTGTAAAACTGATTAGAAGGGAAGTCGCTTGGCCGATGTAACGGTAGCAGGTGTTCGCATAGGGAATGGTAAATCCATGACCCTGATAGGCGGGATGAACGTCATCGAGTCAAGCGACTTGGCCTTTCGTGTCGCTGATGCTTTCGTGTCCGTTTCGCGGGAACTGGACATTCCATATATTTTCAAGGCATCGTTTGACAAAGCAAACAGATCATCAATTCACTCCTACAGAGGGCCCGGCTTGGATGAAGGGCTGAGGGTGCTTCAGGAAATCAAAGCTGAGTTTGGCGTGCCGGTCATTACTGACGTGCATGAAGTCGCTCAAGCTGAACCAGTAGCAGAGATATGCGATGTTCTGCAGGTGCCTGCTTTTCTGGCGCGGCAAACCGATTTAATCGCAGCCGTAGCCGCCACGGGCGCGGCGATAAATGTGAAAAAACCTCAGTTTATGAGCCCATCCCAAGTCAGAAACCTTGTCGAGAAACTTCGAGAGTGCGGCAATGATCGTATCATGCTGTGTGAGCGCGGCTCGTGCTTCGGATACGATAATCTCGTCGTTGATATGCTCGGGATTAGAACCATGAAAGAGTGCAGCGATGATGCGCCGATCATATTTGATGTTACCCACGCGCTGCAAATGAGAGAAGCGATGTCTCACGCGTCTGGTGGCCGTCGTAATCAAGTAGCAGAATTGGGTCGATCGGGTTTGGCCATAGGGATCGCAGGTTTGTTCCTTGAGGCCCACCCTGATCCGGATAACGCAAAATGTGACGGTCCCAGCGCTCTGCCATTGGATCGTCTCAAGGATTTTCTGACGCAAATGAAGGCGGTTGATGATTTGGTAAAGAGTATGCCTGAGTTGGATTTAAACTAACCATTCAATACTTTACCGCCTACGTATGGCGACACTTCTTCAAAGGCGACTAACTCTGGCATAAGTTTCCAGAACCCGTGCAGGCGCAATTTGCGCGACCTCAGCCTCAGACCATTTACCATGGTTAGTGTGCTCGTAGCCCAAACCACCCTCCTACGGTGCGGCGTCCGGCTGCTGCAGTTCGGCTAGCTGCTTCAACCTCTCGACGCGTTCTCGCTCCACGTCATTGCCCACCCGGCTCAACAGGATGACCTCGTAATGCACGACGCCGTCAGGCATTTGCCACATCGCTTCGGATTCGTAGGTCGAACCGTCCTTCAGTTGATGCGCGCCTATCATCAATGACTGCAGGGCGAAGCCTTGGGGCTCGATGTACCAGACGATTGCACCACCGGTTGGCATCAGAACTGCCCCCCGCGCAAGCGCCCCAGTTCGGTATCGACCAGCTCGTTCGAAAGCGGAAAAAAGTCAAACCTCTCATAAAGCGGCGTCAGAAGCTGATGCAAGAATTCCGTGAGGTTGTCGCGCACCTGGTCCAATGTGACTTGGCCAGTGAGCACTATTTCCGGCGTATGGCTGGTTCGATCATCGAATACCGCACGCTTCCCGTTCATGCTGGTTAGAACGCGATTGCCCAAGCCAGTAAAACGGCATTCAACCGCGATGGCCTCGACGTCCTGAAATGTGTCGGCAAACCGGGCTGCGAAAAGCAAACCTTCTGCTACGCGCCAGACCGGTAAAGTGATGTCGAGCACCGCCCCCGGCACTAGCCTGTCGACAATGCTGTCTTCCGTGTATCCTCGGATCGTATATAACTTGCCCTCCTTTGACGCTCGCCAGAAGTCGCTATGGGCCGGATCTTCAAAGTTGCGCTCGCGGGCAGCTTGCCTGCCGACCCACGCCTCCACGAAGTCCTCATGGGGATAGGGCGCCCATTCAACAGTGTTGAGCATGAGAAATGTGGGCCAACCCGTCAGCTTCAGCCGGTGCGCGGCCTGCAGGCGGCCCTGCAACTCGCCTAGGTTCGGCACCGGCGCCGCTCCCAAAAGCGAAAAGGCCATTTCGTAATAGCCATGAAAGAAACGCGCTGAAGCATCTTCGGGGAGATCAGCGCACAACTCTGCCCAGCGGGCTCGAGCTTGCTCAACAAAGGCGTGCAGTTCGGCCCGTGCATCAGGTGGCAGGTCTGCCGGTTCGACACGGCCGGAAACGATGGTGCGGATAGCCCCGAGCATATCCTCGCGGCCAGCTAGAACGCAGCGCCGCAGGAGCTCACGCCATTCGTCACCCGTCTGGGGCTCTTCGCTTCGAGGTCCGGGCTTCCGAATGTAGCAGCGGTTCTGGGCAATCACCCCGGGGCAATCCCGCTTGCTCATGACCGGTTCGGTCATATTCCCAGGCACGACGATCACGGGATGGACAACGCCACTGGTCGGATGGGGAACACTGTAAACTTCAGCATGAAATGCCGGCGCGGCAAACCGCTGAATGGCTGCATTAACGGCATCCTGAGATACCTCCGGGACGTTGGCTGGCCTAGGGATTGGTTCTAGCTGGTGACCTTGATCGTCGAACCCGACAATAATGTAGCCGCCACCATGATTGGCCATGGCGATGCTGGCCTTGGCCAGAACGGCCCTGTGCTCATTAGTCGTGAAGTCGAGCCAAGTCTTATACTCCACAGCCAGATTCTCGCGCGGTTCAATGAGAAATGGCTGAAGTTCTTCAATGTTAGGCATTTACTTCCCTTGGCAAATTTCTAATCGATTCGAAAATCAACTGATTATGACGCACTTCCGTTGTTGCATTCCTGCGAGTAATGCGGCGGAGAGGATCGTATCGTAGGGAAGTTCCTTAACTGCGCATTCGAACTCGATCATGGAGACCAATCATTTGATTTCTCTACCTTAGAGTGTTTTCACAATATCAAGTGTTCTTGGGGGATCAATCTGCAATTTGTAGTGCATCGAGCGTAGCTTGGCGAAGCAGGATGGCTTGTGCGCCCTTGGTTGTTCCGCAGGAAGAAATCCTTAGTCCCCAGCTGCACTTCGGCAAAGCGAAATTGCATCACCGCCCAGATCTGCCGTTCGCTGCGGTATGATCGAAAGTCATTGAGGGGCGGCAAAGCCGAAGTTCGCTGCGGTTGGGACACGTGACCTGTCAGGGCGGAAGCTACGGAGAAAGAACGTATCGTGAACCTACCGCTTGCCTAGAACCGTTCAGCGGAGCATACAGGCGCACCATGAAGCAGGACTACAAGCACAACCACTACGTACCCGAATGGTATCAGAAGCGCTTCCTTCCGGCGGGGCAGCACAAGCAATGGTATTTGGATTTGCGCCCGGATCGTGTGACAAACAATGGCCGCTCCTACACGCGGCGTGCGCTGCTGCATTGGGGGCCTGCCAAGTGTTTCGCGCAAAACGACCTCTATACGACCAGATGGGGCAGCATCGAAAACCGCGACATTGAGCGATTCTTTTTCGGACAGCTTGATAACAGCGGTCCTGCCGCAGTCGCACACTTTGCCGACTTTGAATTCAACTCCGAGTCAGGTGACGCATTCAATACGCTTCTACCTTACATGAGTGTCCAGAAACTTCGCACGCCAAAGGGGTTGGGATGGCTTCGATCCATCCTCGGCGGTATCAGCAAAAACAGAACCCTCAATGAAATGCAGCGGATTCAAAACATCTTCTGCAACATCTGGGGCGAAGCTGTCTGGCAGATTGCGGATGCCAGCAAATCGCCGACGAAATTCATTATTTCTGACCATCCCGTGATCGCATACAACCGCGAATGCTTTCCGGCGTCCAAATGGTGCTCGGGCTACAATGATCCTGATATCCGCATGGTCGCAACTCACACATACTTCCCGCTATCGCCGGATAAGCTTCTTATCCTCACGAACCTTGCATGGGTGCGCGACCCGTTCCAGAATGCTTTCAAGCTGAGGCCAAACCCGAAGTATTTTCGACCGGCGGCGCTTTTCAATATGATGGATATTCAGCACTATCGGTATCTCTCCGAAGAAGAAGTTGTTGAAATCAATTACGTCACCAAACGGAGCGCGTTTCGGTACATCGCTTCCCCGGTCAAGGAGTGGCTGTTTCCTGAGAAGCGTCTACGCTCGCTACACTGGCGAAAGCTGGGAGACGGATATCTATTCATGCCTGACCCGCGCCATATCCATGGCGGAGGAACGACTTTCGTCGGCTTTGAAGGCGGCGGTAGCGACGGATGGGACGCTTACGGTCGCAAGCCTTGGCAAGAGGGGTATGAGGATAAGAAACTGGAAGAACACGAATGGCAGGCCATGCAGAAATTCAAGGCGGAATGGTCGGCTCAAATGGGGCCTTGCTATCGCGGAGTCGAGCTTGATTACGGCGACCGTGAAATTCGCTGGTCAATGGGCGATGACTATCACAAGTCAGAGTGCGAACGGGATAAAGAGTACCTTAGACTTCCGGGGGAGAAAGCACGGCGGCGACGATTGAAGCGGACTTCATCCGGCTTGAAAGATTAGACGCTCCATAGGGCAATCCATCTTGAACCGTGGCCGCGCGCCGAAAGCACGAAGACAACTTTTCGTTAGAGAACGATTACATTTCGAGCACCCTTGGCGCAATAAATGAAAAGGTGGCGTCCGCCGCTACGCGGCCTCCAGTCTCCCAACAGCATGGCAACACGCAACATCTTGTGCTAGTCAGGTGTCCCTACGTCAGATCATGCTAGAAGCGAAGCCGTGTTTTCCTTATGCTCTGACAAACTACCGAGTCAGAGGGGCGCGAAGTTGAGCAAAGAAGAAACCAAGACTGAGCAAATCGAGATGATGGTTGCCAAACCGGATTACTCGCGCATTTCGATCAATTCTCAACAACCGATGGCAAGCGCACCTTCCGCACCACCGCCGCCTAAACCGAAGCGCTGAGCATGCCAAAGAAACCACCGCCACCAAAGCCCAAACAGGTCCCGCGTCAGCGGGGAGAGGTCCGGGTACAAGGATCGCAACAACCACGTGCCGCTGCACCGGGGACACCACCACCGCCCAAACCAAAGAGGTAGAGCATGACAAACACGTCGCCGAAGCCGCCCACCGCAAGAGTTGTCATTGAAAGGTCACAGAAACCTGTTGCCAGCAAACCGGCATCGTCGCCACCTCCCAAGCCGAAGAGGTAAACCAATGACTAGAAAACCGTCCGCACCGCCCACGCCGCCGCGTCCTACCACGCCGCCGTCGCGTCCGATCCCGGAGACGAACACCCGTCCTATGCCTGCGGCCCCGTCTTCGCCTCCGCCACCCAAGAGGTAACGCTATGCCATTTGAAGCGCAGTCAGGCGTTCAAGCACAGTCAGGTGGCGGACCCGTCTACATCCCCGACAACGCCAGACCCATCCCCAGTGCTCCCGCTTCGCCGCCACCGCCTAAGAAGTGACTTTCGCGGGCTACTCAGCCCCGTTGGTGCTATCGTCGGTCTTCTTACGGCCCCACATCCTCAGGATAGAGGGCTTGCGGCTGTGACGGATTCTTATTTCTGCAATTTCACTCGCAGGGATAACCGTAATCTCTGGCCCCCAGTCTGCATAATCAACTTCGTTGCTTTCCCAGTCCTCCGCATCAACATCCTTGAAATGTGTGACGTAGATTGCGACAGAGCCGTCACTGCCTAGGATTGCCGGACCAAAGGGCGCATTCTCGAAGTCGGCCAACTTCTCTGACATTAGTTTCGCACCGTCCTTTTTCACAATCGTGATTGACGATGGGCCAGAGTCTTCGTTGGCAATGACACTCTCCCACGCTGCATGATATCTATCGGCGGAGGAAATCCTTAGCTTTCTGAGAGTCCATGGCAAAGCTTTATTATTGAGTTTGCGCCACGCCCCAGCCGCCAGTAATGCGACAACGATACCGCCAACGCTTGCGCTGTAGCCTAACCACAACGGCAATTCGCTGCCCGATGGGGCTGGATATTTCCAGTTGTAGAAGGTCAAGAATCCCGCTGACGCAGCCTGTGCCACGAATGCAAACACCAGCGCTATCGCCAGCGTATCCAACGTTTTGTGCGTTGGGTCACGACCCGTGTATGCAAGGCGATAGGACAAGTAACCCGCAACCAAGATGGCAAGGGTTTGGTAGGGCAATTGCAGTAGGTTTTCGAGGGCTTCCATCGTCACAGAAAACCATTGTTTGATAGAGCGCACAACGTAGGAGTATTGTGGGAAGCCCGTTTAGATGATTGGCAGCGATCACAGCATTTTCGTGCGGTAGGCGCCCCGTTCATGCATGGGGCTTATGGCGGCTTTCCGCCGTCTGTGGCGACGGCCCAGCGGTTTAGATTTCGATAGCTTCGGCGATCACCAGCGCATCTTCAAGCTCGACGCCGAGGTACCTGACAGTGCTGTCCATCTTGGTGTGACCCAACAGCAGTT